>NZ_JAUQTX010000080.1:0-25103 GCF_059803775.1 Azospirillum sp. UFLA03-27
GGATGGCCTCGATCATGGCTACCGCGGCCGCGCGTTCGGCCAGGCCGGTGGCCGCGGTGAGCCGCACGTCCACCACCAGGGCGTGGCGGTTCTCCATCAGCGCATGGCCCATGAAGGCCAGCTTCGCCGGCTGACCGTTGCCCTTGCGGTAGAGCCGCGCCTCGGGATCGCTGGTCGAGGCATGCGTCTCGTTGGACCACTTCTCGCCATGGAAGTCGCGCTCACCGTTGCGTCCCGGCCCCGGCGGCTCGCCGCTGCCGTCTTTGGGTCGGAAGCTCTTCACCGACGCCCAGGCTTCGATCAGCGTGCCGTCCACCGAGAAATGCTCGTCCGACAGCAGCGCCTTGACCTTCGGCTGACCCAGCACGGTCGCCAGGAACTTGGCCGCCACATCGCCGGCCAGCAGACGCTCCCGGTTCTTGGTGAACACCGTCACGTCCCACACCGGCGCGTCCATGGACAAGCCGACGAACCAGCGGAACAGCAGGTTGTAATCGAGCTGCTCCATCAACTGGCGTTCCGAGCGCACCGAGTAGAAGGCCTGGAGCAGCAGCGCCCGCAGCAGCTTCTCCGGCGGGATCGAGGGGCGCCCGATCTTGGAGTACAGCCCCTCGAAGGCTGGCGACATCACTTCCAGCGCCTCGTCCACGATGGCCCGGATCGCTCGCAGCGGGTGGTTGGCCGGAACCCGCGCCTCGCAGCTCACGTAGCTGAACAGACCCTCGCTGCGTTCGTCCGAACCCCGCATCGTCCCCTCGTCGGCCGTGTTCTCCTCAACCGAAAAGAATCACGACCAACCGGCCGTGCACAGCCCTTTTTCCGCATCCTGCTAGCGCCGTCGTGATTGCCAGGTCCGAATAGCACGCCTGTCCACCGGGCGTTTGGCGCGGCGCCGCTTTCCAGTGCTCGATCACTTCGTCAGTGACCCAGAGCGTGAGGCTGCCACGCTGGCGCAGGGCCGCGTCGTACTCAGCCCAATTCGTCACTGTGCGCCGCGGCCGAGGATTGTGATGGCGACGAGTGGCGTTCGCCTTGTGCGGCATCGCGGGAAATCCGGCTGACGAAGAACGGGCCACGACCTATCCCACCAGATCCATCCGTGCAACAACGCGACCCATCGGCAACATTCCCCCCGCCGAGGCTGAAGCACGCTATTATGCTCAAACCGAGCACGTCGCCATGGCGGCGTGACTCAACCAAATCGGCCTCCGGCAAATCCGGCGCGTTTCACTCGACGATAACGTTCAATCGCCGGCAGCGGGAGCGCCAAGACGGCAAGCGCTCCACGACCCAGGCAGTTTCGGTGTCGACGAACACCCCGTTGCGGCCGCGGGCGATCGGCTGAACGGTGATGCCAAAGGTTGCGGCGGCATTGGCCAAGCATTCCGCGCGATCGCCGAGATCGCCGATGGCAGGCCCTTGGAACCCGCTTCCGGCGATCTAGCACAGCACACCGGCCGGGGTGGCCCTGGTGCAAACGGTTCCTTACAGTTCGCTCATTTCTGAACGACCACGCTGCCCTGCCAGACGCCGGGGATGACCAGATCCTCCCCCGACCCGCCCTTGGCTATGCGCACACCGGGACCATTCTGAAGCCCACTCCTGAAGGTGCCAACAAACTGGTCGCCGGAACGGAAGTTCATGGTGCCCATACCTTCGGGTTGCATGTCGGCTATGGTGCCGAGGTAACGGTCGCCATTGCCGAACAACACTTCTCCCGCCCCATTCGGGCGACCGTTGCGGACGTCGCCGGTGAAGACATCCCCGTTGGGGAAATGGTAGACGCCCGGCCCATTCGGACTGCCGTTCGCGAAAGTGCCCTCAAATCGCTCACCGCTGGGGAAGCTGTAGACGCCCGCCCCCGTCATGGCGTCGTTCTTCCATTCGCCCTCATAGGCACCGCCGTTGCCATACCGATAGACTCCGTAGCCTTTCTTGGTCGGCCCATCGCCCTGCCCTCGGTACGAATCGCCATTGGGGAACTGGGAATTGATGCTGCGCCCATCCTGCGCCGCGGCCTGCGCCCGCTTCTGCGCATTCCGTGCCTGGTCTGCCGCGGTGCGGCCGGCGTTGCGCTTGGCCGTGGCCTGTTGGGTCGCCTCACGCGCGCTGACCACGGCGGATCGGATGGGCGGCGGAAGATTGGCGAACGGGTCGCCCGGCTTCGATTCTGCCGGCGAACCCGAACTTGATGAGCCCGAATTCGATGTCCCCATGGGCTCGTCCGGGGGGGTGCCGGTCGAACCGGATGATGGCGCCCTTTTCACCGCGTCCTGCTTGGGAACTTCGGAAAGGCTGGCGAGTGGAATGTAGCCGTCGTTCCAAAACACATCGCGAACCTTCACCCAATCGTCCTCGGGCACCGGAGCGGCAACGGTCACGGGTGCGCCGCGTTCGAGGGTGCGCAGGCTGCGCGCGCCCTTCTCCGGACGGTCCCGCATGGCGATCGCATCCTTGGTGACATAAACGTCGCCCTCGTTCAGACGCTTTTGCGGCGGCGGCGCCTTCGCCTCCTCGGTCTTCGTCGGTGGTTCGGGCGGTGCATCCTTCGTCAGGAGGGTGGATTGGACATAGCCGGTCTTTCCCCCCTCCTCGACTCGCATCCACTCCGCCTTGCCCACCTTGACCTTGGCCGTGACGGACACCGGGGCCGCCTTGTCGAGGGTCCGGACACGGGACGACTTGGCGTCCGGGTCCTTGAAGACCGTTGTTTTGCGCGTGGTGTAGAAGTCTCCTTTGAAAGGTTCGATGATCACGGCCGACGGTGCGGGAGCCGGTGGCTGAGTGGGTGCCGGGGCTGCAGGCGGCGGGGATGCCGTCTTGCTCGCCACCGGATCGCCGGACGGTGGCGGTGGCGGAGGAGGAGGCGCCGGGACCAGCATCAGATCACCGTCCAGCCGGTCCTCGAACCAGATGCGCTGGGCGCCTCCGGAAACGCTGGCGAGCGTCTGGTCCACCGCCTGAAACGCGCGTTTCACCGGGACGCCCGGTTTGACGATTTCCTCGGCAAGCGCTGCGGCGAAGGCACTGGCACCGTTCACCTTGGTCGGCACCGGGGACGATCCCGGCCGCTGGCCGAAGGCGATGATCATGCGATCGCGCGGCGTGGTCGTGGCCAGGAGCGGGCTGGCCGAATGGCCATTCGCTCCCATGGTCGTCGCGAGGCGGTCCACCATCGGGTTGGGCACGATCGGATCGAACGCCACGATGGAGCGGTAGCTGGCGTTCTGGATCTGCTCCAGCACCGAATCCAACTCAACGGTTTCGAGCATGGCGTCCACCTCCATGTTGAGGCGGGCGTCGCTGGGAACGATGAAGCTTTTGTCCTTGAGGCTGAGCACCATGCCCGCATAGTAAAAGGCACCGAGGTCCGCCCGGGCCAAATCCTCCTGGAAACGGGACAGTGCACGGGTGAGGTTGCGGTGGTTGAGGTCGAACTGGGTGGCCACCTCGAAGCCGGCCTTGCGCAGGGCCTCGGTCACGGTCCGCGCGCTGGCGACGGCGCCCGGTACGGAGCCGCCGTTGTCGTAGCGGCCGTTGCCAATCACCAACGCCACGCGCCGCTCCGCGGCCATGGCCTGTTCCACAAAACCCGAAAATAAGAGAACCACCACGAGGACAAACGCGGACAAACCAAAGCGCGCCCGACTTAACATGAAGGTCTCTCCCCCCTAGGGAACCGTTCGGTGTCGTCTCGTTTCACGATGTGAGCGTCGGATCGCCGTCTTGCGGATCGCCGGCCAGTGGCGGGGTCCGCAACGGACCGGCCACGGCTTCGCATAGAACCAGCACCAGCGTGACGTTGTCCCGCGCCCCGCGCGCCAGTGCGGCATCGAGCAGCCGTCCGGCCGCTTCCGCAACACCGTCCGCGCTGTGGCCCGTGGTGTCGAGTTCGCCGGATATGTCGGGAACGGCGAGCGTCTTGGTGAGGCCATCGCTGCAAAGAAGGAAGAGGTCGCCGTGGTTCACGTCGCCCTCCACCGTGTCCAGGACCAGCGCGTCCGTGGCGCCGACGGCGCGGGTGATGACGTTCGACTTGGCATGCCCTTCCGCCTCGGACGGATCGAGCACGCCGCTGTCGATCAGCTGCTGGACGTAGCTGTGGTCGCGGGTCACTTGGGCCAAGACGCCGCCACGGGCCCGGTACAGCCGGCTGTCGCCCGCCCAGGCGCAGGAGAAACGGCGTCCGGTGATGGTCAGCACGACCGCCGTACTGCCCACAACGGCGCTCCCGAGACGCCCGGCATGATCCAGCAGCGCGGCATTGCACCCGTCGAGGGCCGCGCGGATCTCCCGCCCCGTCGGCGCGCCCATGGTCGGGTCGATGCAGCGGTTCAACGCGGCCATCACCATCCGGCTGGCGTAATCGCCCGCCTCGTGCCCGCCCATGCCGTCGGCGACCGCCCACAGCCCGACGTCCGAGCGGTCCAGGCAAGCGTCCTCGTTGACAGACCGGACAGTTCCCGCGTGGCTGACCGCCGCCGTGTGGAACCAGAACGTCCGGGTCGGCGCATGATCGTCGATCGTTTCCCCGTCGCTCATCACCGTTCTCCCGCGGATAAAGGGTCTTGGACCGTCAGCAGCGCCGGAAGGGCCGGTTGTATTCACGCCAGTCCGGATCACTGTCCGAACGGGCGCGCCGTTGAACCATGGTGCCGTTGTTGCCGGAAAATTCGCCGAACTCCCAAAATGTCCGGCGCCCGTCAGTCCCCGTCAGCTCGACGACGAGCGTGCCGTCGGCCGTTTCATAGCGGCTGACCCGCATCGGAACGATGGAGCCGCTGGGCAATGACAGCGTCCATTCCGCCGGTGCCAGGGTCAGCTTCATGACCCCGCTGCACCATCCGCCCATGAGCGCACGGACACCCTCCACACCCGGCGGTTCGACCGGACGTGGCGGCGGCGCCAGCACCGCCGGCCTTGGAATGGGCGGATCGGGCGGTGGCGGACGGGGAATCTCCACCGCCTTGGGACGCTCCGGTTCGGGGAGTTTGGCCGGCGGCTTCGCCTCCACCGGAGAAGGGGCCGCCAGTCGCGCCGTTTGAACCGTTGTCGTTTGAGCTGTTGTGGATGCCGACGGCGGAGCTGGAGTGGGAGTGGGAGTGGGTGTCGATGCCGAAGGCGGTGCCGGCTTTGGCGTCCGCGGCCCCACGTCGGCGGCGCTTTCCACCGGCCGTCCCGCGGGCTTCTCCGGCGTCGGTGCCGGAGCAAGCAAGCCGGTCCACCACAGGCCGCCCACCACCAGGGCGGCGACCGCGGTCCCGGCCAACCCCACCCTTGCGGCCGGGCCGAACCTCGGCGCGGCGCCTCCACGTCCCAGCTTCATGTCACGCAGGAAAACCTCGACCGAACGTGTTCGTTTGGCGGGGTCGAACTCCAACGCGTTTTGCAGCGCCCGCATCTGCGCCTTCCCCAAGCCCCGGATGCGCACGAGTTTCATCCGCGTGTCCCGCGCATGGGTGGCCGGCATCCGGCTGAAGGGATGGTGTCCGGCGAGCAGCTCGTAGGTGATGCAGGCGAGCGAGTAGATGTCCCCGCGCGGATCGGGCGTTTGCGTCTCAATCATTTCCGGACTGGCGTAGGCGGGGGTCATCGCGCCCAGACTGCCCACGTCGAAGGCCGTGGCGTCCTCGTCCCCTGGCGTTGGCTGCTTGATCGCGCGGGCAAGACCGAAGTCGATGACTTTCACGCGGCCGGAGTCGGTGATGAAGATGTTGCCCGGCTTCAGATCCCAATGGACGAAACCGTTGCCATGGGCAAAGGCCAGCGCCTCTCCCACCGCGTTGATGACCCGCCCGGCCTCGGCCGGCGGCATGGAGGTGAAACCTTCGGCCCGGATGATGCGGTCCAGCGACTTGCCCGTCAGATACTCCATCGTGATGAAGAAGCGGTCGCCATCCCGGTCGAAGTCGTAGACCTTGATGATGTTGGGATGCGACAGCTCCTGCGCTTTGCGCGCCTCGCGCTGCAAGGCGATGATGCTGCTGGGGTGTTCGCGCAGGCTTTCCTTCAGGACCTTGATGGCGACGTAGGGATTGCGGTCGGACGCCTCCTGCTTGCGCAGGTCGAGCGCCAGGAAGACCTTGCCCATGCCCCCGGCCCCCAGGACCTGTTCCAGGACGAACCGCTCCTTGAGCACGTCGCCGACCTGGACCGGTTCCGCCGCGCGAGGCAGGGGCCGGAACCCGGCCGACATCGAGCGCAAGGACGGCAGCCCTTCCGACATTGATCCGTCGGGGTTCGGACCCTCGGAAGGCAGCCCTTCGGAATTCGGTCCGATGGAGATCGGCTGCACCACCGTGCCCTCATCCTCGGGCGGCTTGGCCCCCCGCGGTTCCGATAATGGGATGCGCTGGAGAAACGGTTCCTTCCTCATGGCCTCGTCTCCCTGCCCTGACGCCTTCGGGCTCTGCGATCACGGGTTGAAATCACAGGCATCGGTGCACGCTCCGGGGAACGGAGTCCTCCCGGTTGCGTCGGCCGCGACCGGTGTGTCGATGCCTCGCTTTGAAGAGACATTCCGTCGTTCGAGCGGCACCGCATCTCATCCTCTGCATCTAATCCTCTCCGGGCTCGGCAAGCCGCTTGTCGATGCCGGCGGCCGTCAGCAGCCCGCGCCGCGCGTCCTCGTCCGGCAGCAACTCAGCCAGGAGTTCGACGAAAGGCAGCCGGGCACGCCGCACCAGTTCGGTCAGGGTGTAAGAGACGGGAGAGTGCGGCTCCGCCTCGCGGAAGTACCGGGCGACCGCCTCCAGCGTCCGCAACGCGTCCTCGCGCGAAGCGAACCCCTTGATCACCATCGCCCGAGGGGATCCTTGCCAGGACGATGCGGCGGGGGTCGCCGACCCGGCAAACGCCGCCATCGCGGACGCCGCCGGCCCGACCGACGAGCCCGCATCGCCCTGGAAAGAAAGCGTTCCGGCGGGCTCCAGCGCGCTGCCCGCCAAGCCGGTCAAGGTCCGGCGCATCTGCTCCAGCGTGTCACGAATGGCTCGTGTCGGCGGTCCGTCCACGCCGAGCCGCGCGTCGAGCGCCGCCTCCAGCCCCTGAAACGCCTGGAGGCAACGGTCGATGTCCGAGGCCAGCCTTACGAAGGCGGCGCGTGGCGTCGCACGCGCGCTGGTTTCGATCACGTCCATGGGCACCGTTCCGGCGGCGATGCGGCGCTCGCGCCGGTCATCATCCCCCAGCAGATCGAGCCCGGCCGCCTGCTCCACCTGCCACAGCGCATAGGAGCTGCCATCCGCACCGAAGGTCAGCGGCAGCCGGCTGAGCGGTTGAAGCAGCGTTCCGTTTCCGTCCCGTCCGTTCAGCCCGGTCAGCGGTGCGATGGTGGTCTCGACGCCGTCCTCGTCCGGTTGCGGGTGCAGATCGGGCCAGTAGCGCTCCACCAACCCGCGCAGGACGGCAAAGCCATCGGCCAGGCCCGCCATGCCGCGCGTGCGCAGCAACGCCTCGGCCAGCCATGCCGCGACCTCCAAGTCCTTGCTCTGCGTGGCCAGGACGGACGGTGCGAGATCGGCGATGAGCCGCCATTCGGATGGTGTGGCGGAGGCGTCGCTCTCGGCTTCCTGCCGCCGCTCCGCCGCGCGCGCGGCCTGCCGCGCGTCCTTCAGTTGCCGATAGGGGGCCCTATCCGCGTAGTCCAAGCGCAGGTCCGGCCCCGTGGGCGCCTCGGCGGAGACTGGAGCCAGAATGGCTGCAAGGTCAAGCGCGGCCGTATCGAAAGAAGTATCCATGACGGACATCCATTTGACGCACGAACATTTCAGTCCAGCAGCGCCGATTACTCGCCATCAAAATGTAGGTAACGAAAAGAACAAGCGGATTAGTCAGCAATAAACCACCGCAGCAGACTGCACTCGCATTGCGTTCGGTGGAGTGCTTCGGCAGTCTTTCCGGTCTGCCCCGACCCGTCGGACGCCCAGCCGGGAGCGTTGCCATGGACCCGAGCGCCGCCATCGCCACCGCATCCACCAACCGCCTGCTGACGCTGGACACCGTGCTCGGGAGGGGAGCGACACTCCTCACCGGCTTCTCCGGCGAGGAGGCCATATCCTCGCTGTTCCGCTTCACCCTGGACGTCGTCAGCCCGCGCACGACGATCAAGCCGGAGGAGTTGATCGGCACGCCGGTGTCCTGGTCCGTGTCGGCACCCGCCGGAACCCCGCGCCGCTTCCACGCCCTCGTGCAGGGATTCGATGTCGGCGCCCCCATCGAGGATGGCCAGCGCTCCTATCGGCTGGACGTCGTGCCCTGGTTATGGCTGCTCACCCAGACCACCGACTGCCGCATTTTTCAAAAGCAGAGCGTGCGCGACATCATCCGCACCGTTCTGGAGGATCACCGCGCCGCCTCCCCCGCCGTGCAGTTCGATCTGTCGGGCATCAAGGGGGCCGACACGACGCGCGATTACTGCGTGCAGTATGACGAGAGCGACTTCGCCTTCCTTTCGCGGCTGGCCGAGGAGGAAGGCATCTTCTACGTCTTCCGGCACGAGGCCGACCGTCACGTCCTCGTCATGGCCGACGGCGCGTCCGCCTACAAGGATCTTCCCGAGAGCCGGATCGACATGGCGCGGGAAGGGCAAGGTTGGGGCGGCATCACACAGTGGGTTGGCGGCTACCGCTTCCGCCCCGATCGGATGGTGCAGCGCGACTTCAACTTCGAAACCCCGCGCACCGACCTGACCGCGTCCAGCAACACCATGCTGCCGTCGATGCGCGGCGCGCCGCAGGAGCGGTTCGAGTATCCCGGCGGCTACGCCGATCTTGGCGCCGGCACGGCCCGCGCCAAGATGCGGATGGAGGAAATCGAGACGCCCTTTCTCGAGGTTTCCGGAGCCGGCAGCGCCCGCCACATGGCGCCCGGCGGGCGCTTCACCCTGCACAACCACGCCGTAGCGGCGGAGAACGGCCGCGCCTACGTCGTTACCGGCGTCCGGCACGCGGCCACCGACCCGAAGCTGCGGTCGACCGGCGGCGGGCAGGCGACTTATCAGAACAGTTTCGACGCCACCCCGGCGGACGTCGCCTACCGTCCGCCGCGCGTCACGCCGCGCCCGGTCATGCGCGGTCCTCAGACGGCCATCGTCGTCGGCAACTCCGGCGAGGAGATCGACTGCGACAAGCACGGCCGCGTGCGCGTGCAGTTCCACTGGGACCGGTTGGGCAAGCGCAACGAGAACAGTTCCTGCTGGATCCGTGTGGCGCAGCTGTCGGCAGGGCGCGGCTGGGGACACCAGTTCATCCCGCGCATCGGGACCGAAGTGGTGGTGGATTTCCTGGACGGCGATCCCGACCGGCCGCTGATCGTCGGCAGCGTCTACAACGGCGACAACCCCGTGCCCTACGCCTTGCCCGACAACAAGACGCAGAGCGGCGTCAAGACGCGCAGCAGCAAGGGCGGCGGCCCGGCCGACTTCAACGAGCTGCGCTTTGAAGACCGCAAGGGGAGCGAGCAGGTCTATTTCCACGCCCAGAAGGACTTCCAGCGGGTGGTGGAGAAGGACGACACGCTGGAGGTCGGCAACAACCAGACCGAGACGATCAAGGAGGGCAACCGGACGGTCACCATCGAGATGGGGAACGACGCCCTGACCATCCAGCAGGGCAACCAGACCACCAAGGTCGCCCTGGGCAAGAGCGAGTGCGAGGCCATGCAGTCCATCGAGCTGAAGGTCGGCCAAAGCTCGATCCGGCTGGACCAGACCGGGGTCACCATCCGCGGCGTGATGGTGCGCATCGAAGGCCAGGCCATGACCGAGGTGAAAGCCCCCATGAACCAAGTGAAGGGCGACGCCATGGTCGCCATCAAGGGTGGCTTGGTCACGATCAACTGACAACCGACCGGTGCCCCACCCGAAATCGCCGCATCCTGCGGGAGACGTGCCTCGAACAGATGTCACCCGGCTACTCCCATCGCCTATACACAGGAATGGCCTTTGAAACACCCTCGGTTGCTTTGAAAGATTTGCTCACCGAACAAGTACAGCCGAACAACAGGGCAAGTTCAGGAGGCCGGATCGATGGTGTCGGTAAACCTGTCGTCGCTCCTTGCAAAGCTGAACGAGCCGTGCCGGACGGCCCTGGAAGCGGCGCCGGGATTCGCGCTGTCGCGGGGCAACCAGGCGGTGGAGATCGAGCACTGGCTGCTCCGCCTGCTCGACCAGCCCGACACCGACCTGCACGCCATCGCCCACCACCACGCCATCGACATCGGCCGCGTTCAGGACAGCCTGACCCGCAGCCTGGACGGCATGCGCGCCGGCAACACGCGCACGCCGGTGCTGTCCCCCTATCTGGTCAGCCTCGCGCGGGAAGGATGGCTGCTGGCCTCCCTGGACGGCGAGGCGCCGCGCGTCCGCTCCGGTCATCTGCTGCTGGCGCTGTTGAGCGACGAAACGCTGGCCCAGGCGACGCGCTCGGCGCTCGGCCCCCTCGCAAAATTATCGGCGGAGGCACTGGCCGCCGATTGGCACGGCATCGCCAGGAACTCCCGCGAGGCCCGCCAGGCCCCGGCTCCCGGCGCCTCTCCCAAGGCGCAGGACACCCCCGCCGCGGCCGGCGGCGCGCTGGCGCGCTTCACCATCGACCTGACGGAGCGCGCCCGCGCCGGCAAGATCGACCCGGTGCTGGGCCGCGACGCGGAAATCCGCGCCATCGTCGACGTGCTGACCCGCCGCCGCCAGAACAACCCGATCCTCACCGGCGAGGCCGGCGTCGGCAAGACCGCCGTGGTGGAGGGCTTCGCCGCGCGCGTCGTCGCCGCCGACGTGCCGCCGGCGCTCCGCGAGGTCGCGGTGAAGACGCTCGACCTCGGCCTGCTGCAGGCCGGCGCCAGCGTGCGCGGGGAGTTCGAGAACCGCCTGCGCTCCGTCATCGACGAGGTGAAGGCCTCGCCCCAGCCGATCATCCTGTTCATCGACGAGGCGCACACCCTGATCGGGGCCGGCGGGCAGGCCGGGCAGAACGACGCCGCCAATCTGCTGAAGCCTGCGCTGGCGCGCGGCGAGTTGCGCACGATCGCCGCCACCACCTGGGCCGAATACAAGAAATACTTCGAGCGCGACCCGGCCCTGTCCCGCCGCTTCCAGGTCGTGAAGGTGGAGGAGCCGGACGAGGCCGCCGCCCTGTCGATGATGCACGGCCTCGTGGCGACGCTGGAGAAGCACCACGGCGTGCGCATCCTGGACGAGGCGGTGGTGGAGGCCGTGCGCCTGTCGCACCGCTACATCGCCGGGCGGCAACTGCCGGACAAGGCGGTCAGCCTGCTCGATACCGCCTGCGCCCGCGTCGGCATGAGCCAGTCGGCCACCCCGGCGGCGGTGGAGGACCAGCGCCGGACCATCGAGGCGCTCGCCAACCGCATCGCGGTGCTCGACCGCGAAGCCGCGCTGGGCACCGACCACGCGGCCGCCATCGCCGAACTGACCGAACGGCGCGAGGCCGCCATCGCCGCGCTCGCCGCCGTCGAGGCGCGCTGGGCGCGGGAGCTGGAGCTCGCCGCGGAGATCAAGCGCCTGCGCGACGCGATCGAAGCCGCCGAACCCAACTCCCCCCAGGCGGCGGAGGGCAAGGCGGCGTTGGGCCGGACGCTCGACGAACTGGCCGAGGCGCAGGACGAGCAGCCGTTGGTCCACGTCTTCGTCGACGGGACGGCGGTGGCCGACGTGGTCGCCACCTGGACCGGCATCCCGGTCGGCCGCATGGTGACCAGCGAGATCGACGCCGTGCTGTCCCTGCGCGAACGCCTGTCGGAGCGTGTGATCGGCCAGGACCACGCGCTGGAGGCCATCGCCCAGGCCGTGCGCACCGCCCGCGCCCGGCTGACCGACCCGCGCAAGCCCATCGGCGTGTTCCTGATGGTCGGCACCAGCGGCGTCGGCAAGACCGAGACCGCGCTGGCGCTGGCCGAGGCGCTGTACGGCGGGGAGCAGAACCTGACCGTCATCAACATGTCGGAGTTCAAGGAGGAGCATAAGGTCTCCATGCTCCTGGGTTCGCCCCCCGGCTATGTCGGCTTTGGCGAGGGCGGCGTTCTGACCGAGGCGGTGCGCCGCCGCCCCTATTCCGTGATCCTGCTGGACGAGATGGAGAAGGCGCACCCCGGCGTGCAGGACATCTTCTTCCAGGTGTTCGACAAGGGCATGCTGCGCGACGGCGAGGGGCGCGACATCGACTTCAAGAACACCCTCATCATCATGACCTCCAACGCCGGCACGGACACGCTGACGCGGCTCTCCGCCTCCCCTGCCGGCCTGCCGACGCCGGACACGCTGCCCGAGGCCCTGCAGCCGGAGCTGCTGCGCCACTTCAAGCCGGCCTTCCTCGGCCGCGTGACCCTGGTGCCCTATCTGCCGCTGGCGCCCGACATCCTGACCCGCATCGTCGAGCTGAACCTGAATCGCATCGCCCGGCGCCTGCGCGAGGCCTACCGCGCCGACTTCCGCTACGGCCCCGAGGTGGTGGAGGCGATCGCGGCGCGGTGTGGCGAGGTTCACAGCGGCGCCCGCAACATCGAGCATATCCTGACCCGCGGCCTGCTGCCCGACCTGTCCGCCCTCCTTCTGGAGCGGCTGGCGCGCGACGAGCCGGTCGCTGCGGCCCAGGTCGGGCTGGACCCGCAGGGGCGCTTTTCCTTCGACATCCGCTAATTCCGCTTCAATCCTCCGGGAGGAATCCGATGGCCATCTACGTGAAGATCGACGGCATCGAGGGCGATGCGACGCACGAATCCCACAAGAACTGGGTGGACGTCGGTTCCATGCAGTTCGGCGTCGGCCGCGCCATCAGCACGCCCAGCGGCCGGGCGGCCAACCGCGAAGCCTCGGAACCCTCCATCAGCGAAGTCACCCTGACCCGCGAACTCGACAAGTCCTCGCCCAAGTTTTTCAAGGAGGCGGTGGCCGGGAAGGTCGGCAAGAAGGTGCAGATCGACCTCGTCACCACCGGCGATCCCGGCGACACCTTCATGACCTACACGCTGGAGAACGCTCTGGTCAGCGCGTACAGTGTGTCGGCCAATGGCAGCGGACGGCCGAGCGAGACGATCAGCCTGAATTTCTCAAAGATCGAACTGAAGTACACGCCCTACGATGCCGGCCACAAGCCGCAGGCGCCGATTGTCAGCTCGTACGACATTGCGACGACGAAGAGCGGGTGAGGTTCTCGCGCCTTATGCCTCGCCGACCGCCGCATTGTCGACGGTCGATGTGACGGAGCGAAATTGCCGAGACCCCTTTATGGAGACCGCAGATGCCAGCTTGGGTTCTCCCAGCCCTAACGTCAGCCGGAGAAATGATTGTCGGTTGGGGTGTCGGAAAAACTCTGGACGCTTCAATTGAATCGTTGGGCGACAGCGACCGGAAGAAAGTTATGGTGATGCAGTACACCATAAATGAGTCGGTACTCCCTCTAGGAGAGTTCATTAAGGGCGCAACATCTCTTTACAGCAAACAGCCCTTTTCAGCTGTTTCATCTCTTGATGCGGCCGCCATGTGGGTATCGCTTGCCGAGAAAGTTGAGGCTTGGCCATACAGGTTCTGCGACGCCAGGAAGGACTGCTGGGTGATGTATTGCACGCCGAGTCTGCCTGACAAAGGATTGAGTCGCCTTTACACACCGCTGGTTTGCCGCGACAAAATTGGAGCTTGGAAGCCTTGGGAGTATCTCAACAGGACGAACTATGGCGAAATCTCCTCAAACTCGGACAAAAAAATGTGGGACGCGGTGTGTGCGTCAAAGTCCACATAGGGACGAGCCCTGTGGCCGAACTCATCCCGTTTTGAACTGCTTCGATAAAGGTCGCAATCTCGAACGTGGGAGGAAGAGAATGGCCCGGCGTTCCTCGGCTCATAGCGACACGTTAGATCGCTGGGGGCGCAATCTTCTGCTCCAGACTCAATCAGATCCCGGATACCGAAACGCGTCAAAGCAGGCACAAGCGCTATCGCTGGCAACCGGCATGTATGCTCCAGACATCGACGTTTTCCGACAGTTCAGTTGCTGCGGACTGCTGATCGTCTTACGCTGCCCTAACGAATTCGCAAGTGCATATGCACACGCAATTGCCGACGGGCGGCTGGATGCAAAACCAGCGACCGAAAAGACCAAATCGGGCGAATTTGGGAGGGTTGGCCGCTATGTCTCCGACTACGATCTGATGTCCATTTACAGAACCGGCAGCGGCAAGGTTCGCGAGCGCATAGAGAGTGATTGGGACGGCAGGAGACCGCTGAGTCACGAAACCATCGCCGAGCGAATCATTTTTGAAATCAATATATCGTTACTGTATAAAATAAAGCATGGATTTAATGACTGTTGGGTTAAAGATGCTGATGGATTTCCAATTCCGAACAACCCTGATATTGGCGAATACTTTGCTGTTTTCGAGCACGGACAGGGTACTTTTATACAAAGTTGCGCAGCCCTTAGAGTGTTCTACAGATCGAGGGGGATGAACTGGATTTACGGCTAAAAGGCAGAGTCCAGATCGATGCCTATCGAAATATTCATACGCCGCACACAATTTTCGTTCGTGCCGGGTTGAACGTTGCGTCTCCCGCATTCCGCTCAAACTCCCCGTCCTTCAGCCATGTATTCCACCCCAGCCTTGGCTGATTGCCGTCCGCCTCCGACAGCCGGCACTCCGGCACCTCCTCGCGTTTCAGGATCAGCTGCACGTCGAAGTCCAGCGCTTCTCCCACCTGAAACCGAGTCAGCGCCGCAACGCGCTCCAGTCGCGCGCCGTCGGGCAGCAGCGAGTCGAAATCCGCATAGGAAACCGGCCCGATCACCACCCGAAACCGGCTCTGCACGTCCCAGGCGCGTTCGCCGGCCATCGCGTCCACCCCCAGCGTGCAGAAGGCCTCGCCCAGACGGGACTGTTCCGCCTCCGGCAGGGTCAGCCACGCGCCCTGGAACTGCTCGATGCGCACGGGCAGGCCGAGGTCGCCGGACAGCACCGCCTCCAGGGCAGCGGCGGAGGCGCGGCGTTGCGACAGGTGACCGGCGTAATGCACCAGGGTCGGCGCCAGCGGGGGCGCCATGCCCTGCACCCCGACCAGGGCTTGCAGGACGGCGGTGATCGGGTCGGGCTCCTCCGCCGTGGCGGCGCGCTCCACGGACAGGCCAAGGTGGTACTTGCCGGCCGCCCGCGCGAACAGCGATAGGATGCGGTGGTGGAAAACGTCGAGGAAGTCGGCCAGCGCCGGGTTGTGCGAACGCCGGCATTCGTGGACGAAGGCGGTGTAGTGCTGCGGCAGGACGCCGAGCGGCCCCGTCAGGCCCAGCACCGACACGGCCATGTCCGCGCCATTCTCATGCTGGTCCACGCACGGCACTTCCGCGGCGGGATAGATCAGGGTGTCGAGGCTGCGGAAGCGCACCGCGTCCTCCGTGCGCGGGTGGTCGCCGCCCACGGTCTGCCGGTCGCGCGCGGCGGTGCGCGCCGCCGCTTCCAGCAGGCGCACCGCCTGGACGAAGTCGAAGCGCCAGGGCTCCGCCGCCAGTTCGTCGGTTACAGGAGAATCCGCTCGCCCGCGCGCGCCGACCATTGCTTCAGCACTCCCCCATTGTCCTTCGCGCGCAGGGTCAGGCGCGTGAAGCTGTTGATCGCCGCGTGCAGCGCCAGGAACCGTTCCAGCACCGCCGCGAACAGCAGCATGGACGTCCCCGAATAGCGCGCCGGATCCAGGTCCAACGCCACGTCCACGCCCCGGCACAGCGCCAGCAGGCCCCCCTGCGGCGCCCGCGCCGCGGCGGGGCGGGCGCCGAGCCCCACGATGCCGTCGATGATGGCGGCGGTCTCCGGCGTGCGGCGCAGGTCGTACAGCGCCAGGATCTCGCGCAGATGCTCCGCCGCCCCCTCGCCTGTCAGCGACAGGTGGTTGAGGCTGAGGTGGGAGATCAGCCGCCAGCGGTTCTGCCCCAGCTCCGACGGCCGCAGGGTGCGCGACGGCGGGGTCAGGCAGTCGATGCTGTCCACCGCGGCCATGCCCTGGACGGGCGTCAGGCGCGGATTTCCGCCGCCGAAGGGCAGCTTGCCCGGCAGATCCCGGTTCAGGCAGGTCAGGTCCAGCGACAGCACGTGCCCGGCCGGTGACGCGGGGTCGAAACCCAGGTCCACCAGCGACACGTACAGCTCGCTGCCGAGATTGGCCGGCCCGGCCGCACGGCGCGTCGCATGCCAGAACCGCCCCTCGGGCGCGCCCGCGTGACGGGTTCCGTAGAAGGGCAGGAACTCCGTGCGCCGGCCGTCCGGGGCGGCGGCGGTGACGCGGTCGATGCCGTAGACCTCCGTCCCGCGCGGCCGGCGCGCGTCGGGCACGACGCGGTATTCGGTCTGCCGGTGGGTCAGCGGGATCGGCTCCGCCTTCTGCGAGAACAGGTTGATCACCGGCGTGCAGCCGAGCGCGAAGTTCTCGACGCTGACCGCCCGTTCCAGATCCGGCCGCGCCTTGTCCAGATAGAGGAAGACCGACAGCGTGGTCCCCTTCGCCCGCCGCGCGCGCTCGGCCAAGCCGGTCAGGTCGAAGAACTGGAAGCTGTCCGGATAGGCGAAGTACTTGGTCAGCAGGCGGTAGCCGGGGGCCGTGCGCGGGTCGGCCGGCAGCATGGCCTCCTCCGGTTCGAAGCCCACCGGCCGGACCGCCTCCGGCCCCAGGATGACCGGCGCCGGGTCGCCCGCATCCTCCGCCACGGCGACGGAGAGGACATGGCCGGCCAGCAGGTCGTAGAGCGGAAACACCCGCTCCGGCGCGCCGCGCAGGAACAGGCGCAGGCGGTCGGGCGCCAGCGACGAGAACGGCGTCTCCGGCATCAGCGTGCGGAAGGTCAGGCGCAGCACCGACACCGCCCCGCGCGCCTCCGGGTTCTCCGGGGCCGCGATCGGTCGCCCGGCGAGCACGGCGGACTCCAGCGCCACCGGCCACAGCGTCACCGGATAGCAAGTGCGGAAGGCGCAGACTTCGCCCTCCACCGCCTCGCTGTTCAGCGCGCTGCCGGCCGGTAGGGCGGCGGGCTCGGTCAGGTCCGGCACGCTGGCGAAGCGCACCACGGCGGCCGAGGGAAGCGGCGCCAGATAGTGTGGGTAGAGCACGCCCAGCAGCGCCTCGGTCAGCTGCGGGAAATCGTCGTCCAGCTTCAGCCGAACCCGCGCGGCGAGGTAGGCGAAGGCCTCCATCAACCGGGCGACGTGCGGGTCCTCCACCGCGTCGCCGGTCAGGCGCAGCCGGCCGGCCTGGACGGGATGCGCCTTGGCGAACTCCGCCGCGGAGCGCCGCAGATGGACGAGTTCCTGGTTGTAGTAGGCAATGAGATCGTCGCTCATGCGCCGTTCCCAGTCAGGGTCCGGCCGGCCGGGTTCCGGCCGATCTGGTGCCGCCGCGTGGCAGGATCGAACACGGAGTCGAGCACCAGCGGCTCCGGAGTCGGCTCCGCATACACCAGCGCGTTGATGCGGAATCGCAAGGTCGGATCCAACGGGTCGGTCTTCGACAGCGGCTCCACCCGCACCGAGACATAGCGCGGCTCCATCAGCCGGATGGTCTGCTCCATGGCGCGGCAGAAGGCCTCCTGCGCCTCCGCGACCGCCAGGTCGGTGCCGCCCATGTCCGGCAGGCCGTAGGCCAGCAGCGAGGCCTCCAGCTCCTCGAACTCCGTCGGCCAGCCGAGGCAGCGGCGGCGCGCGTTCAGCAGGGCTTCCAGGTCGCGGCTGAGGCTGGCGCGTAGCTCGCGGATGCTCTGCCCACGCGCCTTGGGGTCGGGCTGTCCGGGCTTAGGCGCCGGTTCCAGAAGCCGGTCGAGCACGGAGGGCAGCAGTCCACGGTCGACGATGCTCATGACGCCTCCATCGGGATTGATCCCGTTTATGATCCGGCCCTTTTAAGATCCGGCCCGCGCGCCGACGCGGGTGGTCAGGCGGAAGCTCGCCACCGCCTGTTCGAACTGGAAATGCGGTTGCAGGTGGATGATGCATTCGAAATGGCCGGGACGGCCGGGCGGTTCGACGACCTGCACGCGCCCGTCGCGCAGCGGGTAGCGCGCCTTCATCTCCACCGAGGCGTCGTCGTTCCCCATGACGTAGCCACGCAGCCATTCCTCGATCCACGCCTGGCACTGTTCCGGGGTGGAAACGCTGCCGACACGGTCCCGCGCCAGCACCTTGATGAAATGGGCGAAGCGGCTGACGCAGAGCATCGCCGACAGCAGGGCCGAAAGCCGGGCGTTCGCCTCCGCCGCGTCGTTCATGTGGCCGGCCGGCTGCTGCACGGACTGGCAGCTGTTGAACACGCAATAGGGCGTCTCGCGCGCCCGCACCAGCGGCAGCAGCCCCTGTTCGCTGAGCGCCCGTTCCTGCCGTTCCGTCAAACCGATCTCCAGCGGCGCCCGCACCGCCACACCCCGGCGGTCCGTCGCGAAGTCGGCGCGCGGCAGATGGGTGACCAGCCCGCCGGCCAACTCGTCCAGCCGCGCCCCGCGGATATCGGCGAGCCAGCCATGGTTGGCGAAGGCGCGCAGCACGACCGCGCCGAAGGCGAAGGCCGCGTTGCCCCACAGCAGTTCCCGCCCGTCCGGGGCCTCCGCGTTTTCCCGAAAGCGGAAGCCGTCGCAGCGCGTGCCATCGTCGGCGTAGGGCGCCCGCGCCAGCACGCGCGGCAGGGCGAGGCCGAGGAAGCGCGCGTCCTCCTGCGCCTGGAACCGGGCAAAGCGCGCGTGCTCCGCCCCCTGGAAGACCGACGAGAGATCCGTGTTGGGCGTCATGTCCGAGAAACGCTCAACCCCGAGCGTGGCCGGCGCGCAGCCCAGGATCATGGGCGCGAAGGCGGCCGCCGCGATGGCCGACAAGCCGCCCAGCGCCGCCACGTCGTCGCTGGCGTGGCCGGGACCGAACCGGTTCTGCACCTCGTAATCGCCGATCAGCAGGCCATAGGGCTCGCCGCCCGGCATGCCGAACTCGTCGGAATAGATGCGGGCGAACAGCACGCTCTGGTCGAAATCGGCCGCGCGCTCCAGGTCGCGGCAGACTTCCGTCCAGGAGACGGGAAGGACGCGGATCTTGGCCCCCTCCACCCCGGCCGCGGCCTGCACCAGCAGATGCAGGCTGCGCCACCCGGCTTCCAGTCTCTGAAAGCGCGGGTGGTGCAGAATGGCGTTGACCTGATCCGTCAACGCCCGGTCGATGGCCGCGATCAGCCGGTCCACCTCGGCGCGGAGGCGATCCCGGTCGCGAAGCGGTGCGATGGGAGTCGGTGCGACCTCCAGGCCGCCGCACGCATCGTCCATCCCTTACGACCGCTTGGGCACGCGGGCGACCAGACGCATGGAGGCGTTCAGCTCTTCCATCTGCAGCCACGGCCGCAACCACGCCACCGCGTTGTAGGAGCCGGGCTTTCCGGGAATCTCCTTCACCTCCACCCGCGCGTCGCGCAACGGGTATTTGGCCCTCATCTCGGCGCTCGAATCCGGATTGGCGTTGACGTAGTTCATGATCCAGCGGTTCAGCCAGTCCTCGCAGTCGGTGGCCTCCATGAAGGACCCGATCTTGTCCCGCGCCATGACCTTCAGGTAATGGGCGAAGCGGGAGGTCGCCATGACGTAGGGCAGCCGGGCGGAGATGGCGGCGTTGGCGGTCGCCTCCGGCCGGTCGTACTGCTTGGGTTTCTGGGCGGTCTGGCCGCCGAAGAAGACGGCGTATTCGGTGTTCTTGTAGTGGCACAGCGGCAGGAAGCCCAGCTTGGACAGCTCCGCCTCGCGCCGGTCGGTGATGGCGATCTCGGTCGGGCACTTCATGTCCCGGTCGCCTTCGTCGGTCACGAACTGGTGCACGGGCAGCCCGTCCACCCGCCCGCCGTTCTCCGCCCCGCGGATGGTGGTGCAGAAGCCCGTCTTGGCGAAGGCATCGGTCAGCTTGGTCCCCAGCACATAGGCGGTGTTCATCCAGCAATAATTGCCGTGCTCCATCGGCTGCGGCTGGCCCGCGGCGTCGCCGGGCGCCTCCTCGTACTTGAACTCCTCCACGGGCCGGGTCTCCGCCCCGTAGGGCAGGCGCGCCAGCACGCGCGGCATGGTCAGGACGACGAAGCGCGAGTCCTCCGACTCCCGGAAGGCCCTCCACTTCGCGTATTCGACCGAGTCGAAGATCTTGGCGAGGTCGCGCGGCTTGGCGAGGTCGCGGTAGTCCTCGAACCCGAACAGCTTCGGGCCTGCGGCCGTCACGAAGGGAGCGAAGGAGGCCGCCGCCACGTTGGACATGGAGGACAGGAGCTGGATGTCCTCCGGATGGTTGGTGAACTCATAGTCGCCGATCAGCGCGCCGTAGGGCTGCCCACCGGACATGCCGAACTCGTTCTCGTAGAGCTTCTTGAAAGTGGTGCTCTGGTCGAACTCGACGGCGCGGTCCAGGTCCTTGAACAGCTCGCGCTTGGTGATGTGCATCACGCGGATCTTGAGCGACGTGCCCGTCTCGCTGTTCTTCACCAGATGGTTCAGGCCACGCCAGCTTCCCTCCAGCTTCAGGAAGTCCGGATGGTGCATGATGGCGGCGAGCTGCCGCGAGATCGTCGCGTCGATGGCGTCGATGGCCTTGTTCAGCGTGACCGTCAGGTTGCGGTCGTAGACGACGGTGCCCTTCAGCGCTTCTTCCGTCAGGGTGGACAGAAGCGCCTGGGTCCGGTCGGGTTCGGTCTGCCGCGTCGCCTGGATCGCCTGGTCGAGCAGGCTGGGCATCGTCGGGGCGGTGGTGGGAACGGGAGCGCCGCCGGGCTCCGCGCCGGCTTGGGTCAGGTTGCTCATCCCCGCTCTCCTTCTCCGCCTGTCTGTTGGTCACCGCCGGGAATGCCCAGCTCCCCGGACAGACGGCGCAGCTCGGCGTTGTCCTGCAGGATGTGGTCGAGCAGTTCCTCCAGGTTCTCCGAACGGTCGGCCTTGGACAGCAGGTCGCGCAGCCGGTTGCGCGTCTCCAGCAGCGCCCTCAGCGCCTGCACCTGTTCGACGATGCGGGCCGGCTCGAAATCCTCCATCGAGCGGAAGTTCAGCTCGACCGCCATCTCGCTTCCGTCATCCCGCAAGGTGTTGGGCACACGCATCTTCACGCCGGGCGTCATCGCCGCCATGACCTTGTCGAAGCTGTCGCGGTCGATCTCGGAAAAGCGTCGTTCGCCGAGCGGCTTGGGCGGTTGCGCTGGATTTCCGGAGAAATCGCCCAGGACGCCAACGACGAAGGGCAGTTCGCGTTCGACCTCCGCCCCTTCCGTCTCGACCTGATAGCTGATGTGGACGCGCGGCTTGCGGACGCGCGAAAGCTTGTCGTGAACGCTGTCCATGAGTCCTCCCAGGAGAGTTCATTCGAGTGGACGGCCGGATCGGGTTCGATCCGCAGCACCGCCGCGTCCGCGCCATGATTGAGAAATTTCGCCTATTTGTTTACCGATCGGCCATACGTCTACAAACCTTAAAAAAGGACCGCCAATTGTGTCTTCGATAATCGACCCGTCAAAGTGCGTCTAAGGGGTAATCAGCACTAACGAGTTATTGGCACATTCGCGGCTTAACACCGTCTGACAATAGAAACGCCGGTTTCGTTCGGGAATACTGCTACTCGACGATCATCACGGCTGAAAATCGAGCAGGAGCAGGCATGGGGATGACCGCCGCACCCCTGAGGAAGATTCGTCAGCGGCACGCCCGTGACGTGGCGGATCTCTGCACGCTCGATGACGCGGCCCGGCTTTTGCTTGCCCCGGACCAGTCCCCGACCGATTATCTTGCGGCGCTGATCGGCGCCGGCCGGCGCGCCGACGCGGTGCGGGTTCTGGCCCATGCCCTGCCGCCGCGGGAGGCGGTCTGGTGGGCCTGCGTCTGCATAAGGGCCACCCTGCCCCCCGACGCGCCGGAGCCGGTCCTGTCGGCCCTGGAGGCCGCCCGCGCGTGGGTGTTCCAGCCCAGCGAAGCCAACCGTCGCGCCGCCTACGCCAGCGCCCAGGCGACCGATTTCCAGCACGCGGCCAGTTGGGCCGCCGTCGGCGCCTTCTGGTCCGGGGGCAGCATGGCGCCCGCCGGCGCGCCCGATGTTCCGGCCCCGGACGGGCTGGCGGGCAAGGCCGTCACCGCGGCGGTGATCCTGGCGGCGGTGAGCCGCCAGCCCGAACAGGGGAACCAACGGCTGGCGGCCTTTCTGGACAGCGGCCTGGACATCGCCGCGGGGGGCAACGGCCGCCTGACCGAAACCCTGAGCGGGTCTGGAGCGGGTGGCGCCGGGGAAGGAGACACCCGATGACGTTGTCCCGCGTCACGCTCCAGGTGGTCAGCCATCAGTCGGCCGACATGGATTGTCCGTCGGCGCAGCCGGATGGCCTGCCGTTCACCATCGGCCGCAAACCCGGCAACTCGTGGGTGCTTCCCGATCCGGACCGCCACGTTTCGAAATGCCACTGCATCATCGAACGCGACGGACCCGACTGGATCCTGACCGACACCAGCACCAACGGGGTGTACATCAACAACGGCTCGAAACCTCTGGGCAACCGCAACAGCGCGGTGCTTCAGGACGGCGACCTGCTGCGCGTCGGCACTTACGACGTCGCGGTCAGCATCGCGATGATCCCCGCAGCAGTCCCGGCGGCAATCCCAGCGGCAATCCTGGCACAAGCACCGGCCTTGCCCCCGGCACCGGATCCCTTCGAGGACCCGCGGCCCTTCGGCAGGACGGCCCCGTTGGCGAAGCCGACCGGCTGGCCCCAACCCGACCATGCCCCGCCGGAGACCAGTTGCTTCCGCATGCCGAACCCCACCGCCGACGCGGCGGTGTCGGCATCGTCCTTCATTCCGCCCGACTGGGATGCGGACGAGGACGCCGCCGCTCCACACCCACCCGCAACGTCCGTCGCGGAGCCGCCCCGGCCGACCCCTCCGGTCCCGGGCACCGTTCCATCGGCCGCGGCGGGCGGAACGCCGGATGCGAAGGACGATCCGCTGTGGGAGGCTTTTCTGGACGGGTTGGGCATTGATCTCGGCCCCCTGAGCCCAGCGGAACGCGCCGCCACGATCCGCACCGTCGCCACGGTCTACCGGACGGGGGTGCTGGGCCTCACCCAGCTTCTGCGCAGCCGGGCCACGGTGAAGGCCACCTTCAACGTCGATCACACGATGATCCAGGCGGTGGACAACAACCCCCTGAAGTTCGTCCCCGACCCGGACGAGGCCCTGGCCCGCATGGTGCGCCCCACCGGCCGCGGGTACATGCCGCCGGACGACGCCATGCGGCAGGCGCTGGACGACCTGCGCTCGCACGAGATGGCCATGATGGCCGCCGTGCAGAAGGCGGTCACGGCGCTCGTCAAGGAGTTCGATCCCGAAGCCGTGGCGCAGGCGGCGGAGTCCGGCGGCGGAATCACCCACCTGCTGCCCGGAGCGCGCAAGGCCCAGTGCTGGGACCATTACGAACGTCACTACAAGCGCGTCCTTGCCGGGCTTGAGGAGGATCTTCTCGGTTCCTTCGGGCGGGCGTTCGGACGCGCCTACGTGACGCACACCAAAACGTCCGAACGACGCTGAGGCCGACGGACGCGCGGGGACGAAAGACGGAAAGGTCGCCGCCCATGGTCTGGGACAACAAGATCGTCTGGTCGGAGGGCATGTTCCTGCGCGCCCAGCACTTCCAGCAGTTCGACCGCTACGTCGAAGCGCTGGTGGACGCGCGGACGAATGCGTTATGCGCGTATGGCTGGGGCGTCACGGAGTTGGAGATCGACCGCGACCTCCTGGGCACCGGGAAGCTGGCGCTGCGCCGCGCCCGGGGGGTTCTGCCCGACGGGACGCCCTTCCACCTGCCCGAACAGGCGCCCTTGCCGGCGCCGATCGAGCCGGCGGAGTCCGTTCGCAACGCCGTCGTGTACATCGCCCTGCCCCTGCGCTCCCCCGGGCGCGCCGACGTCGCCCTGCCGCCGCACGACGAGGCGATCACCCGCTACGCCGCCACGCCGTTCGAGGCGAAGGACGCCGTTGCCGCGTCCAACGCGATCGCGCAGCTCCAGGTCGGTCAGTTGCGCCTGCGCC
This sequence comes from Azospirillum sp. UFLA03-27, assembly GCF_059803775.1. NCBI lineage: Bacteria > Pseudomonadati > Pseudomonadota > Alphaproteobacteria > Rhodospirillales > Azospirillaceae > Azospirillum > Azospirillum sp. UFLA03-27. The sequence continues at coordinate 24,057 of NZ_JAUQTX010000080.1, forward strand.
TGATGTTGGCGAACGAGGAGCGCTCCGGCTACGCCTGCATCGGCGTCGCGCGCATCGTGGAGGTGCCGGCCGGTCGCGGCATCGTGCTCGACCGGCATTACATTCCGCCAAGCCTGGCCTGCGCCGCGGCCCCCCAACTGACCGGCTTCCTGACCGAGATGCACGGGCTGATCAACCAGCGCGCGGAGGTGCTGGCCAACCGGCTGGGACAGGCCGGCGCGGGGGGCGCGGCGGAGGTCGCCGACTTCCTGATGCTGCAGCTGTGCAACCGCTACAGCCCGTTGCTTGCCCACCACGATGCGCAAGCGCGCTTGCACCCGGAAGGCCTGTACAGCCTCTTCGTGCAGATGGCCGGGGAGCTGGCCACCTTCAACGACCGGGGCCGCCGTCCGCCGAAGTTCGAGCCATACCGCCACGACGACCTTCAGATGAGCTTCCAGCCGGTGGTCGCGGAACTGCGTCGGCTGCTGAGTGCCGTCCTGGAGCAGACCGCCATTCCCATTCCGTTGCAGGACCGCCGCTACGGCATCCGCGTGGCCGCCATTCCCGACCGCAGCCTGATCGACGCGGCGAGCTTCGTCCTGGCCGTGCGGGCCGACATGCCGACCGAGCAGTTGCGCCGCAACTTTCCCCTTCAGGTGAAGATCGGCCCGGTGGAGCTGATCCGCGACCTGGTGATGAGCGCACTGCCCGGCATCGGCACGGACCCCTTGCCCGTGGCGCCGCGGCAAATCCCCTTCAACGCCGGATCGGTCTACTTCGCGCTCGACCGCGGCGGGGCGATGTGGAGGCAGCTCGGCACGTCCGGGGGACTGGCCATCCACCTCTCCGGCGAGTTCCCGCAGATCGTCATGGAGCTGTGGGCCATCAGAGGATAATGCGCGATGAACGAAGACGATCCCTTCGGCATCGAGGACGCCGACAAGACGATCTTCAATCCCGTCAACCTCAACACGGGCCTCAACACTGGTGGGGCATCGCCGCGCCGTGCCGGGTCCCCCACGGCCTGTCTCTTATACACATCTGACGCTGCCGACGATTATACGC
>NZ_JAUQTX010000081.1:0-25041 GCF_059803775.1 Azospirillum sp. UFLA03-27
GCGTATAATCGTCGGCAGCGTCAGATGTGTATAAGAGACAGGTACAGCACCGTGTCCGTGCTGAGGCCGCCGTCATCGGTGACCCGCACCGTGACGGCATGGGCGGGGGCCGCACCGGCATCGAGGCTGGCGCTCTCCGCCACGGCGATCCGCCCCGTGGCCGCGTCGATGGTGACGCGGCCGCCGGCGTCGTCGATCAGGCTGTAGGCGAGCGCCCCGCCCTCCGGATCGGCGGCCTGCACGGTGCCAACCACCGTGCCCGCCGGCGCGGCCTCGTCCACGCGCCCGCCGGCCAGCGTCGCGCCGGTCGGGGCATCGTTGACCTCGGCCAGGGTGACGGTGACGGTCTGGGTCGCCACGCCGCCCCGCCCGTCCGACACGGTGATGCGGAACAGGTCGGTGCCCGCGTAATTGGCGCCGGGCGTGTAGGTGAAGAGGCCCCCGGCGGTCAGGTTGAGGATGCCGTGGGCCGGCCCCTCGGCGATGGCGTAACTCAGCGCGTCATTGTCGGCGTCCACCGCGCCGACGCTGCCGGTCAGGACGGTGTCCTCCGTGCCGGCCAGGGTCTGGTCGCTCACCACCGGGGCGCTGTTGGCCCGGCTGGATAGGCTGCCCACGTCGGCGGCCACGCCGTCCACCAGCACCTCCAGCGTGTTCCAGTTGCGGGCGGCGAGCTTGAGCGCCTCGCTGGTGAAGGTCTGGCCGTCGTCGCCATGCTGCCGGATGAAGTCGCGCAGGCGGACGAGTTCGCCCGCGACCGCTCCGGTGATCTGGGCCGGGGTCAGTTCGACCCGCAGCCGGTCGCTTCCCGCGCCGCCGTCCAGCGTGTCGGCGCGGGTCTGGGTGGACAGGCTCTGGATCGCCAGATCGTCGCCACCGCCGCCCTGGACAAGGTCGCCGCCGTCGCCGCCGACGAGCGTGTCGGCGCCCATCCCACCGGTCAGCGTGTCGTCGCCCGCACCGCCGTCGAGCCGGTCGCCGTTGTAATCGTTGCCGACGGTCAGGCTGTCGTTGCCGGCTCCACCCAGCAGCGTGTCGCTGCCATAGCCGCCGTCCAGCGTGTCGTCGCCGTCACCACCGTCGTAAAGATCGTTGTTCCAATAACCGCCGCCCTCGCCCATCCGGTCGTTCCCGGCGCCGCCCAGCACCGTGTCGTCGCCGTCGCCACCGTACAGAACGTCGTTGCCGTCACCGCCGTCCACCCGGTCGACGCCGCCGTCGCCGTACACCGTGTCGTCGCCCTCGCCCGCGGTGATGCGGTCCATGCCGCCGCCGCCGTAGATGGTGTCGTCGCCGCTGCCCCCGTCGAGGGTGTCGTTGTTCTCCCCGCCGTCGATGCGGTCGTTTCCGGCTCCGCCCAGGATGCTGTCGTCCCCCCAGTTGCCCGTCAGAACGTCGTTCCCGGCCCCGCCGTCGATGAAGCCGCCACCGCCGCCGCTCGCTATCGTGTCGTGCCCGGCCCCGCCCAAAAGGGTTTCGGTCCGCCAGTCACCGTTGATGACTGCGTTGGCGGCAGGGGTGGTCGTGTCGGTCATCAGCGTCCCCTTTCCGGGTGTTCGGCCCGGTTTGGTCGATTGGTTGGCAATGGGATCAGGCGGACGGGCACGCCGTCATCGGCGGGCGCGAGCGGGGTTTGCCGACGGACGATGGGCCTGCGGCGGCGGGCTACCCGGATGGGGAAGCCGAACGCCTCGCCTCACAAAAAGCCTACTTTTGCATGAAAAACTTAGGCAAAATGTCATCGTTCACCACGCTTATTAGGTTTTTATGCGATAAATGCTTGCGTCAAGATATTTAAATTCTACTGATACGGGAATATCGTAACGCTTCCGTGAGATGTTGTGTCGCATGACGGTGGTGGAGGCGGTCGGCACCGCCGGCGTGAAGTCGGCGACGCGGCCCTTCAGCGCTTTCTGCGCTCGACAATCCGCCGTATTCGCTGGAGCGAATTGGCTGAAACCTGATAGGTTGAGCGAGGCTTCAACCGGCGAAAGGGTGTCTTGGATGCCGCTGACGGAAAGGACCGCCCAGGGCGATCAGTATGTCCTTCCCGGTGCGGAACGCCGCACCGAGCCCGGCCTTCCCTACGCCGCCGAACCCGACGGTCAACTCGCCCTGCATTTCTACGAGCCTCCCCGTGCCGACGAGCGGGACCCCGGCAAGCCGCCTCCGTTGCCGCGTCTGCTCCCCCGCCCCACACCCATCAATGACGGTCCGCTTGCCGGCCGCGTTGCGTTCTTCCCGCAGGTCATGAATGATGTGACCGAGGCTTTCCGGGCTTTTTCCGGCCTGACGAAGGAACGCCAGGATTAGCGTTTGGGAATGATCCTTCGCTTCCGATCGCGGTCCACCGACCACCCAAGGATCTACGTTCATGCCTTTCGACAATCCGGTGGGCGATCGAGCCCGTCGGCAGCCACGGTTCGGAAAAACAGCCCAACGGCAAGCCACGCAGGGAGCCCCTGCGCGAGCACACCAGAAGGTCAACGGCTCCGCCGAGCAGAAGCACCAACAATGGCTCGCCCGCGCTAGCGATGCCGAGCGATCCGGCGATTCCGTCGAAGCCGAAACCTGTCGCCAGCACGCGGAGCACTGGTTCCGTGTGGCCCACGGCCGCAACGATCCCTGAGGCTCCGCCGCCCCACCGATCACGATCGGTCCGTGGCGGCGTGGCTCAGGCCAAATGGCCTCCGGCAAGCCCGGAGCGGCTCGCTGCCCGCGCAACGGAACTCGGCACGCTCCGATCCCCGACCGCGGACAGCGGGGGAGCCCGCTACCTCAGCAGCGTCGCGGCCGGTCGAACGAAGCTCTTGCGGCCGCGCTTGAACCCCATGAGCGGCACGGCTATTCCGCCGAAGGCGTCGGTCTCGTCGTTGGCGTCGAGCACGATCATGTCCGCCTGTCCGCCAACCGCGACGCCATAGTCCGCGATCCGCATCAGCCGGGCGGCCCCGTTGGAGATCAAATCGAGGCAGCCGCCGAAGCTTTCAGGCCCCAGATGCATGAGGTTCGCATAGAGATTGCCCATCCGGATCAGCGAACCGTCGCCAAAGGGTGTGAAGGGGTTCAGGACATTGTTGGTCGCGACTGAGACGGCAACGCCGCCCTCCGCCAGCCGATGAACCGGCGCCACCCCGCGCGGGGCGCGGTGGTTGGCATCGCGCCCGTTGAGATAAAGATCGGTCGCGGGCAAGGCCGTCACCCCCACGCCGGCATCGGCCAGGAGCGCGATCATCCGCTCCAGCGCCGCATCATCGATGGCCGCGAGCTTGGTGGCATGGCCGACGGCGACCCGCCCCTGCCAGCCCGCCGCCATGGTCCGCCGGCAGATTTCCTCAAGGTGGGACCAGCTGGGATCGAGATCGAAGTCCAGATGGAAATCGAGATCGACGTCGTGCGCCACCGCCAGGGCGAAGATCCGTTCCATCTGCAGGGAAGGATCGGCATCGGTGTAAGGACAGCCGCCCAGGAGATCGGCTCCCTCCGCCAGTGCCTGGGTCAGCAACCGTTCGACCGCCGGATCATGGGTCATCCCCTCCTGCGGAAAGACGCAGATCGACAGGTCGATGGCGAAGGCATAATCCCGCTTGAGCCGCTTCATGGCCTCGAAACTGCGCAGGCCGACCTGCGGATCGAGTTCCACATGGGTCCGCATGAACATGGTGCCCTGCGTGATCGCGCGCTCCAGGGTGCGGGCACCGCGCTGATAGACATCCTCGATCGTGAACTCCCTTTTCAGGCGGGACACCGCGGCGATTGCCCCCTTGAGTCCGCCGCCGGCATCGCGGCACCGGCAGAGCAGGCAGGACTTGTCGAGATGGATGTGCGTATCGACCAGCCCCGGCAGGACGAGACGCCCGCCGGCATCCTCCTCGACAACGGCCTCGACGACGGCGGTACCGGCCAAGGCAGGGCCGATGGCGGCGATCCGTCCCTGCCTGACCGCGATATCCTGCAGGCCTTGCCCTCCCCTCAGGCGGGCGTTGCGCAAGAGAAGGTCGAAAATCTGGTTCTGCGTCATCTCAGATCCGGCGTGACATTTGCATGCATAAACAGTATGCACTTTCAATGCCAGACCGAGCACACTTGTGGAGTTCCCAATGAGCGAGATGACCGAACGCGATCTGCAGGCCGTGAAGGATTATCTGGATGCCTCCATGGCCCCCGATCCCGTGCGCGCGGCGAAGCATGTGGCCCCGGGTTTCATCTGCCGCTTCACCGGGCACCGCGTTTTCGATACGCCGAGCGGGCCGACCGGCTTCAACGCCGCCCGCTACAAATGGGTGAAGAAGCGGATCGAGCGCTACGACGTGGTGCCGGGCGAGACGGAAACCATCGTCTACAGCCTCGGCTACCTGTACGGCGCTTGGCCGGACGGCACGCCCTTCGACAACAACCGCTACGTCGACCGTTTCGTGGTGCGGGACGGGCTGATCGTCGAAACCGATGTCTGGAACGACAGCGCCGAGTGGATTCTCGACCCTTCCTGCGCCCGCTGACCTGATTGCCCTGACCTGAAGCCTGGCGCCCTTATTCGGTGTAGGGCGCCAGGATATCCATGAGGTCGCGGCTCTTGGCGCCCGAGCTTTGCAGAAGCGCGCGGGCGGCCACGGCCTCCAAATGCTCGTCCATGAGGGCGCAGGCCTTGTCCGTGGGGCCGGTCCGGATCGCCTCGATCAGTTCCAGATGCTCATTCACCGCGCATTCGGACGAATGGGGCCGGCTGAAAACCGCCAGCGACAGTCCCGCGCGGTAGCAGATCTCCGTCACATAGCGGATCAGAACGGGTTTGCCGGTCATTTCCGCCAGTCGGACATGGAATTCCGTCGCCAGACGGATCGAAATCCCCTCGGCGCCATGCCGGGCCTGATGTTCGGCGTCGACGATGGCCTTCAACTGCTTCGCCTGGGCCTCGGTCAGCTTGCCGGCCAGATGCCGGACGACCTGACGTTCGAGATCGACCCGGATGTCGAAGATGTCCCGCGCATCCTCGAAGGACGGCACGGCGACCACGGCGATGCGGTTCCGGCGCAGATCGACAAGGCCTTCCGCCGCCAACTGCCCGAGCGCGCTGCGGGCGATGGTCCGGCTGACGCCGAAGCGTTCGCCCAGCGAATCCTCCGGCAGCCGGTCCCCCGGCGAGAGCGCCCGCTCGATGATCGCGCGCCGCAAGGCCGTGCAGATCACCGCGACACGGTCGCCTCCGGTTTTCCTCGAACGCTTTTCCTCGACCATCACCGCCCTCTCCTGACCCACTCTGCATAAGGGAGCTCAGGCGGGAATTCAACTCGCCAAGTGCCGCATTTGAATGCAACAGCCTCTTCACCCTGCACAAATCAAATGCATACAGTGATTGTACACACTTTTCCTCGCCAAAAGCTGGTCACCCCCGACGTGGCGCGCAGCGCGCTCCGGAAACTGGCGCACCTGTTGCATACAGTTTACCAGTCCGTCACGAGGTGCGCCGCATGTCCCCATCCCAAGCCATCCAGCAAGGCCGTTCCGCCATCGCCGTCGAGCTTTCCCAGGCCGCCGTTTCGTTCGGCGCGCCGGGCAAGTCGTTCGCAGCCCTGCAGGAGACGAACCTTCGGATCGCCGATGGCGAGTTTGTCGCCCTGGTCGGCCCGTCGGGCTGCGGGAAGTCCACGATCCTGCGGCTGACGGCCGGCCTGCTGCAGCCGACCCGGGGGGCCGTCCTCGTCGGCGGGCGCGAGGTGGCGGCCAAGGCCTTGCGCATCGGCATGGCCTTCCAGAATCCGACCATGCTGCCCTGGCTGACCATCGAGCGGAACGTCATGCTGCCGCTCAAGATCGTGCGGCCCTTCCGCTCCGACTACCGCGCCAAGCGCAAGACGGAATACCGCGACCGGGTGCACGCCCTGCTGGCCGATGTCGGGCTCGACAAGTTCGCCGGCCATTACCCCTGGCAGCTGTCGGGCGGGATGCTGCAGCGCGCGAACCTCTGCCGCGCCCTCATCCATGAACCGAGCCTGCTGCTGCTCGACGAGCCGTTCGGCGCGCTCGACCAATTCACGCGCGAGGAGCTGTGGGGGACGATGCAATCCCTGTGGCTGAAGCGCAAACCCACCGTCCTGCTCATCACCCACGACCTGAAGGAGGCGGGCTTCCTCGCCTCGCGCGTCTGCGTGATGAGCGCCCGCCCCGGCCGCATCATCGACGACAGCGCCGTCGACTTCCCCCGCCCGCGCACGATCCAGATGACCTTCGATTCCGAGTTCGTCGCCCTCAACCAGCGGCTGCGCGACCTCATCATCGACGCGCGCACCGACACCGCCATCCGCGGAGCCTGAGCCATGAGCTACGACCTGCGCCGCCGCCTCTGGGCCACCATCCTCATCCTCGGCTTCTTCGCGACCTGGGAGTTCCTCTGCCTCGCCCTTCAGGTCTCCGATCTGGTCCTCCCCCGCCCGACCCAGGTCTTCGCGACGCTGGTTTCCCGCCTCGGCATCCTGTGGCCCCATGTGCTGCAGACCCTCTGGACCACGATGATAGGCTTCATCCTGGGCGTCACCGTCGGGGTGGTCATCGGGGCGGCCGTCGGCGTCTCCCGCACCGCTTACGACACGGTCTATCCCCTGCTGATCGGCTTCTCCTCGATCCCCAAGGTCGCGGTGGTGCCGATCTTCGTGCTGTGGTTCGGATCGGGCGCGACGCCGGCCATCCTCACCGCGCTCGCGATGTGCTTCTTCCCGATCGTCGTCAACATCGCGACCGGCCTCGCCACCACCGAGCCGGAATTGGAGGACGTCCTCAAGTCGCTCGGCGCCAGCAAGCTCGACATCCTCTGGAACGTCGGGCTGCCCCGCACCATGCCCTTCTTCTTCGCCTCGCTGAAGATCGCCGTCACCTTCGCCTTCGTCGGCAGCGTGCTGTCCGAAACCGTCGCCTCCAACAAGGGCATCGGCAACGTGATGATGACGGCCTCCTCGAACTTCGACGTGCCGCTGGTCTTTGCCGGCCTCTTCCTGCTCGCCGCCCTCGGCATCCTGCTCTACGTCGCCTTCTCGCTGGTCGAGGCGCACGTCACCGGCTGGGCCACCCGTCGCCAGGGCTTTGCTTCCGCCTGACCCTTCATCCCGAAACGGAGCCTACCATGTTGAAAAAGCTTCTCTCGACGCTTGCGCTCGGCCTTTGTCTGAGTGGGCCGGGCCTGAGCGGGCCGGCATTGGCCGAAACCAACATCAAGTTCACGCTCGGCTGGAAGACCCAGGGCTCCGACGCTCCCTTCCTGCTGGCGCAGCAGAAGGGTTACTTCAAGGCCGAAGGGCTGAACGTCACCATCGACCAGGGCGAAGGGTCGGCGGCCACCGTGACCCGCATCATGTCGGGAGCCTATGACGCCGGCTTCGGCGACATCAACGCGATCATCCAGAACGCGGCGACCCGCCCCGGCGAGGTGCCGATCATGGTCTATCAGCTCTGGAACAAGCCGCCCTTCGCGATCGTCTCGAAGAAGAAGACCAACATCACCAAGCCCGCCGATCTCGTCGGCAAGAAGCTGGGCGGCGCCCAGGGCACCCCGACCACCCGCCTCGTCACCGTGCTCGGCACGCTCAACAAGGTCGACATGACCAAGGTCGCCATCGAGAACATGGGACCGAACCTGCAGGAGCCGATGCTGATCAAGGGCGACATCGACGGCGCCCTGGTCTTCAACATCACCAGCTGGTTCAACCTGATCAACAACCGCCAGGACCCCGCCAAGGACTACAACTGGCTGCTGTTCGGCGAGTTCGGCCTCGACCTCTATTCCAACGGCATGATGGTCTCCCAGAAGCTGATCAAGGAGAACCCGGACGCCGTGGCCGGCCTCGTCCGCGCGGTCAACAAGGCGGCGGTGGAGATCGGCGCGGACGCCGAGGCCGGAGTGAAGGCGGTCCTTGCCTACGACAATCTGGCCAAGGAAGAGCTTGAGCGCGCCCGCATGAAGTTCTCCTACGAGCAACTCATCCTGTCGCCCGAAGTCGACCGGATCGGCCTTGGCGACGTGGACGACGCGCGCCTCGCCCGCTCGATCGGCATCATGGTCGAAGGCTACCAGCTGACGGCCACGCCCAAGCCGGAGCAGGTCTTCACCCGCCAGTTCCTGCCGCCGGCGGCCGACCGCAAGCTCGCCTACAAGGCCGACTGATCGCAGGACGAAGCCCGGCCGGAACTGCGGCCGGGCTTCACGCATGGGGAAAGAGATGAACGTCGCCCGGCCGGGAATGGTCACCAGCCCGCACCCCCTGGCATCCGAGGCCGGGGCCGCCGTTCTGGCGAGGGGCGGCACCGCCATCGAAGCGGCGGTTGCCATCGCCGCCAGCCTGTCCGTCGTCATGCCGCATTTCTGCGGGATCGGCGGCGACGCCATCTGGCTGGTGGCGGACCGGCAGGGGCGGCAACGCTGTTTCCTCGGCATCGGGCAGGCGGCGGGCCAGTTTCCAGCCTATGAGGCTGCGATCCCCCTGCGCGGCCCCGCCTCGACCGTCACCTCGGCCTGCGCGGTCGACAGCTGGGGGCGAGCGCTTGCCTACAGCGCCGAACAATGGGGCGGCACCCAACCCTTCGCCGACCTCCTCGCCCCCGCCATTGCCCAGGCCCGGGACGGCTACGTCCCCAGCCGCTCGCAACAGTTCTGGTTCGATTTCCGGCGCGACGAGATCCCGCACTGGGAAGGCTTCGCGGATCATTTCGACGCCGTCCCCGGCGACCTCTTCACGCAGCCCGGTCTCGCCCGCAGCCTCTCCCTGCTGGCCGAGGACGGTTGCCGGTCCTTTTATGACGGGCGGCTCGGACGGCAACTGGCCGAGGGACTGGCCGCCGCGGGCTCCCCCCTCGGCGCCGCGGATCTGGCGGCGACCCGGACGCGGGAGGAGGCCCCCGTCGGCTTGGACTATCGCGGGCTGACCCTGCTGGCCCCGCCTGCGCCGACGCAGGGACTTTCCACGCTGGCGATCATGGGCGTTCTCTCCCACTTCGACCTGGCGGCCCTGCCCCCCACAAGCCCGCTCCGCTATCACCTGCTGGTCGAGGCGGTGAAGCAGGCCTTTCTGGACCGGCCGCTCATCGCCGATCCCGACGGTTCCGAGCCGCTGCCCTGGGACTTTCTCGACCCGTGGCGTCTGGCCGGCAAAGCCTCGGCCATCGAACCGGCACGCGCCCTGCCCTGGCCGCATCCCTACCGCCATGGCGACACGGTTTTCTTCGCCGCAACCGACGAGCAGGGGCGTTGCGCGAGTGTTCTACAGAGCACCTATTTCGACTGGGGCAGCGGTGTCCTGGTCGGCGATACCGGCGTCCTCTGGCAGAATCGCGGCGCGGCGTTTTCGACCGTTCCCGGCGACCGCAACGCGATCAAGCCCGGCAAGCGGCCCTTCTACACCCTGAACCCCGGCATCGCCCTCAGGAACGGGAAGCCCCATCTTCTTTACGGCACCCAGGGTGCGGACGGCCAGCCGCAGACCCTTGCCGTGCTGCTCACCGGTTTGATCGACTACGGCATGACGCCTGAGGAGGCGCTTGCCCAGCCCCGCTTCCTTCTGGGAAGGACCTTCTCCGATAGCCGTGACAGCCTCAAGATCGAGGCGTCCCTGGGCGAGGCCGCGATGGGAAACCTCGCCGCCCTGGGGCATGAGGTGGCACCCCTTCCCGCCCTGTCGCCGATCTTCGGCCAAGCCGGGGTCCTCCGCCTCGCCGATGGAGGCACCGTGTCCGGCGCCCATGATCCGCGCGGCGAAGGCAACGCGCTTCGAGCCCGAGAGCATTCGCCCTGCAACGCCGCGGTCATTTCATCGTCCAGGTCCGCTTGACCGATGGCGGACGGGACCGGCCCGGACCGGCCCATCCGGACAGTCAGCACCGTCCGGAACTGAGCCGCACCGGGTTGTCAGCCGCACCGGCCGGGGCGGGAAAGCCATGCTGCCGAGCCGCCCGCACCACCACCAGCGTCGCCGCCAGCAACACCAGCAGGGTTGGCGCGAACGCACCGACGCCCAGCCCTCCGAGCAACACGCCCCCAACGATTCCGCCACCGGCGATCGCCGTGTTCCAAGTGGTGACCAGCATGGACTGCGCGATGTCCGCGGCGTTTCCCGCCGTCTTTGCCAGCGCCGTCTGGAACAACGTCGCCGCACCACCGAAAGCGGAGCCCCAGGCGGCCACCGCCACGAACACCACGGCCGGCACCTCACCCGCCATCCCGAGCGCCAGCGCGGACAGGGCGAATACGGCCGTGCTGACGAGCGTGAGCGCGCGCAGATGGCGGTCGATCAGCACGCCGATGATCCAGATGCCCAGCAGCGAGGCGACGCCGAACACCAGCAGCACCAGATCCGTGCGCTCGGCCATGCCCGCCGCCGCCAGGAACGGTGCGATGTAGGTGTAGAGGATGTTGTGCGCCAGCACGAAGGCCAGCACCGCGAACAGCACCGGACGCACGCCGGCCAGGGTGAAGACACGCCCCGGCGAAAGCCGCTCGCCCATCCTCTGCCCGGCAAAATCCGGCACCGTCACGCGCACCCACACCATGAGCAGCAGCGCCAGGGCGCTCATGAGGCCGAAGCACGTCCGCCACCCCAGCAGGCTGCCGAGGAAGGTGCCGGCCGGCACGCCCAGCGACAGCGCCAGTGGCGTGCCGACCATCGCGATGGCGATGGCGCGCCCCTTCTGCCGCTCGGGCACCATGCGCGCGGCATAGCCGGCCAGCAGCGCCCACAGCAGCCCGGCCGACACTCCCGCCAGGAAGCGCGCCACCATCGTCAGCGCGTAGCTGCCGGAAAGCGTCGTGACGGTGTTGGCGACGACGAAGCCCGCGATGGCGGTCAACAGCAACGGGCGACGGCGCAGACCCTGCGTGGCAACAGTCAGCGGAATCGCCGCCAACAGAGACCCGATGGCGTAGATCGTGACCGTCTGGCCGACCCAGGCCTCGGACACCGCCAGACCCTGCGCCATCTGCGACAGCAGTCCGGCTGGCAGCGCTTCGGTCAGGATGGTGATGAAGGCCGCCATCGCCAGCGCCAGCAGGGACGCCAGCGGCAGGCGGTCGGTGCCGGCGGCCCTCATTGTCCAGCCCCCCGCATGCGGCGTTCCGCGTCCTCGACGGACCGCGCGACGATCTCCTTGCCGGTGATGCCGCCGCGAAACACGATGGCAGCCATCCTTGCGGGTGTCGCCGTCATCACCGATCCTCCAGCGCGCCGTAGACTGCGTCGCGCAGATCCGTAACGAAGCGGCCGGACATGCCTTCGTACAGCGTGTTGGTGAAGGCGACCACGCTCAGCCCCCATGCCCGATCCACGAACCAGGCATGGCCATAGGCGCCGCCCCACCGCCAGGTCCCCGGCGATTCCGGCGATGCGGCAAGCCGAGGGTCGCGCAGCACCGAGAAGCCCAAGCCGAAGCCGAAGCCCGGGGCATTGGGCAGGTCCATCCCGCCGGTCTGGTCTCTCCCCATTTCCCCGATCAGGTCACCGGGCAACAGCGCGCCGCCGCCCTGGCGCAAGGTTTCCAGCAGGCGCAGAAAGTCCCCGGCGGTGCCCGCCATGCCGGCGCCACCCGACGGGAAAGCCGACGTGTCGAAGATGCGGGCCGGGCTGTAGGCAATGCCGACGGCGCCCTCGAAGGGCGAAACCGTCTCGCCCTCGGCCAGCCGGTGCGGCTGCGGCGCATCGTTCACATAGGCGGTGGCTACACGACGGGGATCGCGGACGGTGAAGCCGGTTTCGGTCATGCCAAGCGGGCCGGTCACCAGCCGCGTCACGGCCTCGTCCAGCGGCGTGCCGTCGACTCGCGCGATCAGCGCGCCCAGCACATCGGTTGCCAGTGAATAGCCCCAAGCCGTGCCCGGCTCGTACAGCAGCGGCACGCTGGCGAGCCGACGCAGATTTTCCTCAAGAGTGATGCCGGACGCATCCATGCCATCCGACACGCCAGCCAGACCGTAAGGGCCGTTTTCGTCGGCTTCGAGGAAGCGGTAACCGAGACCGGCCGTGTGGCTGAGCAACTGCCGCACCGTGATGCGCGCCGGGCGGCCATCGGCCAGCGCGGGGCGGAACTCGGGCAACCAGGTGTCGATACCGCTGTCCAGGTCGAGCCGCCCCTGCGCCACCAGGACCAGCGCGGCGGTGGCGACGATGGGCTTGCTCACCGAAGCTAGCCGGAACACCGTCCCGACGGTCAGCGGCCGCGCGCTTGCGCGGTCGGCCAGTCCAGCGGCCTGCTGGTGGATCAGTTCGCCGTCACGGGCGACCAGAACGACAGCACCGACCAGTCTCCGGTCGTCCACGGCCTGCTGGACGACGGCCTGGATGCGGGTGGAGAGATGGGTGGACGGAGCAGCGTGATGCAGAGGAGATGGCGAGTTCGTCATGGCTGGTGCCTCGATGCGATCGGCAATGCCCCGACGATAGAAATCTCTCGATTAAAGAAAAAGTAGGCTACATTTCCTTGTTGCGCGGAACAAACAGTCCGCAATCACCCGGGGGATGCCGATCATGGACAGCCTGAACGGCTTCGTGGTTTTCGTGCAGGTCGCCGAGACCCGCAGCTTCGTCGCCGCCGGCCGGCTGCTGGGCGTGTCGGCCTCGGCTGTGGGCAAAAGCGTGGCGCGGCTGGAAGAGAAGCTGGGCGTGCGGCTGTTCCATCGCAGCACGCGCAGCGTCACGTTGACGGCCGAGGGCACGCTGTTCCTGGAGCGCAGCCGTCGCATCCTGGCCGAGATCGAAGCCGCGGAACTGGAGTTGTCGCAGCTCACGGCCGCGCCGCGCGGTCGCCTGCGGGTGAGCCTGCCGCTAGTCAGCTCGCTGATGCTGCCGGTGCTCGGCGAGTTCATGCGCGCCTATCCCGCGATAGAACTGGACCTGGATTTCACCGACCGCATGGTGGATGTCATCGAGGAGGGCTTCGACGCCGTGGTGCGCACGGGCGAGCCGGCCGACTCACGGCTGTCGGCACGTCGGCTTGGCAGCTTCCAGATGCATCTGGTCGCCTCGCCGGATTACCTGGCGCGGCGGGGCGTACCGCAAACCCCCGCCGATCTTCTGCAGCAAACCTGCCTGCACTACCGCTTCCCCAACAGCGGCAAGCTGGAGGTCTGGGCGTTGCGGCACCCTCCCGGCGAGCCTGAACTGCAACTGCCCACCTCGATGATCTGCAACAACATCGAGACGCGCGTGTGCTTCGCGCTGCAAGGGCTGGGAATCGCCTTCCTGCCGGACTTCGCCATCCGCGAGCCCTTGGCCGATGGACGGCTGGTGCCGATCCTGACCGATCATGTGGAACGCACCGGCCTCTTCCACGTGCTGTGGCCGGCAAGCAAGCACCCCTCGCCGAAGGTTCGGGCGCTGGTGGACTTCCTCTGCGCCAGGGTGTTCCCGACGACGAGGAGCAAGGTGCCCAGGCCCGAAGACCAGCTCCGGAGCTGAGGGCTCGGCGTTGCCGAAGCGACCTCGTGCGGGGCCTCGATCACCGTCGGCCGACGGTCGACTCCGCTCGGAGCGTTACGGGTGGTCTCCATACAGCCGATTGCTCGGGTAGCCGGGCACCGGCTCGGCCGCCAGCCCGCGGCACAGGAGAGCCGCCGACGCCTGCGCGATCTCGTCGATGGTCCAGGCCCCCTCGGGCCGATGCCATTTCGTCACCCAGTTTGCGGCCCCCAGGACGGAGAAGACGGCGAATTTCGGATCGCAGCGCAGGATGCTGCCATCCGTCACCCCGGCGCGCACGACGTCCTGCAAGCGGCGCTCGAAGGCATCGCGCTTCTCGATCACCACCCGCAACTGTTCGTCGCTGAGCGACCGCTCCTCCAGGATGACGACGCTGAAGCTGTCCTCGCCGATGATCGAGATAACGTAAGCGACGAGGCTGCGCCGCAACCGCTCAAGACCGTTGAGTGACGGGTCGGTGCAGATGGTCTCCAGCGCTTGGTCGGCTGCGGCAAGATGGCATTGGAAAAGCAAATCCTGCTTGTTTTTGACGTAATAATAGAGCGTGGCCTTGGATACTCCAAGCATGTCGGCAATATCGACCAAGGATGTTCCATGATAGCCGTTTCGACGGAAGGCCGCGGCGGCAACTTTATAAAGCACCTCAAGCTTGAGGCTTCTTTGCTGCTCAGGGTTGAGGACAGATTTGTTCCAGCGTGCCATGTCGTCCGTTGCCTCAGCCTTCGCGATGTACCGTGACCCGCTCCACCAGCGTCTTTCCGTTGGAACACAACCGGGCGTTCCGATCAAGCCCCGATCAACCCCCGGGGCGTCGATTCGACTTTCAAGTTGAAAAGCCGTCTTAAGAGTTGACACGTCGATCCGCGAATCTGATTATTGACCCAACAATCATGAATCGGGATTGGGGGGAGAGCATGGACAACGCGACGAACAGGTCGCCGCGTGCCGAGCGTGCGCGCTGGGCGCCGCCGGGATTCAAATACCCGTCGCGAAGCGTCGCCCATTCCGCGGCCTATCAGGCGGAACGCCTGACCGCAGCCGACGTCGATCCCACCCATTACGGCGACCGGTACGAAGCCGGCCTGTTCGGGCTGGACTGCTTCGACTCGATGGTCGCCAGCGGCCTCGACATCGACGGCTACGTGTTCTTTTCGCAGGTCTATCGCCAGATCCGGCCGTCCAGGGTCGGGGAACCGCTGACCGTGACCGGCTGGGTCCGCGACCTGCACCGGGTGAAAAAGGGCCACAGCGTCACCGAACTCTACCACCTGACCGACGGCGAAGGCCGCGTCTGCATCGAGACCGAACTGACCGGCCTCCTCGCCGATCCGCCGGGACGGACGCCGCAGACGTCCGGCGACGCGCCGCGAATGCCGCGACGGGAGGAGTTCCCGGCTGATAGCTGGACCCTGCTGCGCGAGAAGCAGGTGACGCCCGACAAGGTCCGTGTCTTCTCCCAGGACGTCGGCAACGACATCCACTTCGACGAGGAGTTCGCGCGTCGCCATGGTTTCCGCGCCCCGCTGGCCCAGGGAATCATGTCGGCGGTCTGGCTGTTGTCCGTTCTGGCGGACGAGCGCCCGCCGGCTGCCTTCGACGTCGAGGTGCGCTACCTGCGCCCGGTCTTCTGGGACTCCCACGCCAGCCTCTGGGTCCGCCGCTCCGCCGACGGTGCCCTGGAGATGGCGCAGAGCCGCAACGACGAGGGCAAGGTCACGGCGGACATGCGGGTAAGGTCGCTGTCCTACGACCCGGCGTCATTACAGACTCCGGCAGGGGGATGACGCCATGTCGGCCATCATCGTCCAGCTCGTGGTGTCCGGCCTCCTGCTTGGCGGCATTTACGCGCTGATCTCGATCGGTCTGACGCTGATCTTCGGCGTCTCCCGCATCAAGAACTTCGCCCATGGCGACTTCGTCATGGTCGGCATGTACCTGACCTATGTGCTGAACAGCTGGAGCGGTCTGGACTCCTACCTTGTCCTGCTGATCGTGACGCCGCTGATGTTCCTGTTCGGCCTGTTCCTGTCCTGGGCGATCATCCGGCCGATCCAGGGCGCACCGCAGGTGGCGCAGATCTTCGCCACCGTCGGGCTGGGGCTGGTCCTGCAGAACGTCACGCTGATGATCTTCGGCGGCGATTTCCGCACCACCGCGTCGGTGTTCGCCGGCAAGGTGCTGCGGATCGGCGACATCGCCCTGCCGGCGCCGCTGCTGATCGCCTTCGCGGTCGCGATGGCGGTGGTCGCCGTCATCTATCTGTTCCTGAAAACCTCCTACACCGGCAAGGCGATGCGCGCGGTCGCGCAGGACCGGCGGTCGGCGTCGCTGATGAGCATCGACGTGAAGGGGATCGACCTGTTCACCTTCGGTCTCGGCACCGCCTGCGCCGGGCTGACCGGCGCCCTGCTGGCGCCGATGTTCCCGGTCTATCCGACGGTCGGCATCAACCTCGTGCTGATCGCCTTCGTGGTGGTCGTGCTCGGCGGTCTGGGCAGCATCGCGGGCGCCCTGATCGGCGGCCTGGCGATCGGCCTGATCGAGACGTTGAGCGGTTTCTTCATCGGTTCCGAGATGCGCCAGATGGCTTACTTTCTCGTCTTCCTGGCCGTGCTTCTGCTCCGCCCCGCCGGGCTGTTCGGTCAGCGCGGCTCCGAAAAGCTGGGGGCCTGACCCATGACGCTGACGTCCCTCCTGGCTCCCTACCGGCCGACCCGCAAGGGCCTGCTGCTGTCCCTGGCGATGGTCGCGGTCCTGGTGGCGCTGCCGTTGATCGCCGCCGATTCCTACACGCTGCACTTCCTCTGGAAGGTCCTGTTCTGGGCGCTGGCTGCCGCTGCCTGGAACATCGCCGGCGGCTATGCCGGGCAGTTCTCGCTTGGCCATGCCGCGTTCTTCGGGCTCGGCGCCTACGGATCGACACTGCTCTACATGCATTTCGGCCTGTCGCCCTGGATCGGCATGTTCGTCGGGGCGGCCGCGGCCGTGGCCTTCGCGACGCTGATCGGCGCGCTGACCCTGCGCCTTCAGGGGCCGTTCTTCGCGCTGGCCTCCATCGCCTTCGCCGAGGTGCTGCGCATCGCCATCGTCAACTGGCGCTCCTTCACCGGCGGGGCGGAAGGGCTGTCCCTGCCGTTCGACCCGAGCTTCGCCAACATGATGTTCTCCGACCGGCTCTGGTACGTCTACATCATGATGGCGGCGCTTCTGGTCGTGCTTCTCATCACCTACGTGCTGGAGCGCTCCTGGATCGGCTACGCCCTGGCGGCCATGCGCGAGAACGAGGAGGCGGCCGAGGCGCTGGGCGTCGACACCGTGCGGGCCAAGCTGTTCTCCATCGGCCTGTCGGCCTTCCTCAGCGCCATCGCCGGCACGCTCTACGCCAACTACATCCTGCTGATCGAACCGTCCACCGTGCTCAGCATCGGCTTCTCGGTGGAGATCGCGCTGATCGCCATCATCGGCGGCATGGGCACACCGCTCGGCCCCGTCCTGGGCGCGGTGCTCATCGTTCCGCTCAGCGAGTATCTCCGCGCTGAGTTCGCCGGCAGCCTTCAGGGCCTGTACCTGCTCGTCTACGGCGCGCTCCTCATCGTGATGGTCATCGTCCTGCCGCAGGGCCTGATGAGCGCCATCCGCGCGCCGCGCGCCACCGCCCGGCGCCTGCGCGGGGCATTCGGCGGGTCCACCCGTCGCCGTCCGGTCCGCGAGGAGAGCCGCCATGCTTGAAGTCCGGGGTATCAGCAAGCAGTTCGGCGGCCTCCGCGCCGTCAACGACGTCCATCTCAGCATCGGCAAGGGCGAGATCCTCGGCCTGATCGGTCCCAACGGGGCCGGCAAGACGACGCTGTTCAACTGCATTGCCGGGGCCTTTCCACCGACGGAGGGGCAGGTCCTGCTGGAGGGCAGGAGCATCACCGGCCTGAAGGCGCATCAGGTCTGCCGCGCCGGGCTGGCCCGCACCTATCAGATCGTGAAGCCGTTCGGCGGGCTGTCGGTGCTCGACAACGTGGTGGTCGGCGCGATCAACCAGACGCACAACATCGCCGAGGCCCGCCGCATCGCCGAGGAGGCGCTGGTCCTGACCGGGCTGGCCGACCGCCGCGACGTGCCGGCCGCGAGCCTGCCGCTGCCCGGCCGCAAGCGCCTGGAAATCTCCCGCGCGCTGGCGACCCGGCCGAAGGTGCTGCTGCTGGACGAGGTCATGGCGGGCCTCAACCCGTCGGAGGTGGAAAAGGCCATCCTGCTGATCGAGGCCATCCGCGCGCACGGCGTCAGCATCCTGATCATCGAACATCTGATGCGCGTCATCACGGCGGTCAGTGACCGGATCGTGGTCATGAACCACGGCAGCAAGCTGGCCGAGGGGCTGCCGGCCGACGTGCTGAACGACAAGGCGGTGATCCAAGCCTATCTGGGGGAGGACTTCGGTGCTCACGGTTAGAAAGCTCGATGCCTTCTATGGCGAGATCCAAACGCTCCATGGAATCGACCTCGACGTCCGGGAAGGCGAGGTGGTTTCCGTCGTCGGCGCCAACGCGGCGGGAAAGACCACGCTGCTGAACGCCATTTCCGGGACGGTCGAACGGTACGGACGGGTGTCCTTCTTCGACCAGGACATCGGTTCCCTGCCGCCGCACGCGATCGCCCGGCACGGACTGGTCCAGGTCCCGGAGGGCCGGCGGCTGTTCCCCTTCATGACGGTGCGGGAGAATCTGGAACTTGGCGCCTTCGCTCCGCACGCCCGCGCCCACCGCGCGGAGAGTCTGGAGAAGGTCTTCGACCTGATGCCCCGGCTGCGGGAGCGCTCGGGCCAGCTCGCCGGGTCGATGAGCGGCGGCGAGCAGCAGATGTGCGCCATCGGCCGTGCGCTGATGGCCAAGCCGCGCGCCATCATGTTCGACGAGCCGACGCTGGGTCTCGCCCCGATCATGGTCGACGTCGTCTTCAAGCTGGTGCGCAGCATCAAGGAGACCGGCATCACCATCCTGCTGGTCGAACAGAACGTGAAGCATTCGCTCGCCATGTCGGACCGGGGCTATGTGCTGGAGAACGGCCACATCGTCCTGTCCGGCCCGGCCGCCGACCTGCTGACCGACCCGCGCCTGAAGGAAGCCTATCTCGGCGGCTGATCTGCGGGCGGGCAACGGCGCGACGATACAAAACACAATGGGAGGAAAAACCATCATGAGCTTGAAATCCATCCTCGCCGCGGCGGCCATCGCCGCGGCTGCGGCCGGTGCCGCGGTCCCGTCCCAGGCCGCCGATCCGCTGAAGATCGGCGTCCTGTTCCCGTTGTCCGGCCCGATGGCGCTGATCGGCAACGAGGCCTATCAGGCCGCCGAGGTCGCCCGCGACATGATCAACAAGCGCGGCGGCGTGCTCGGCCGTCCGGTGACCTACGCCGTCGCCGACGCGCCGGCCCCGACCGCCGCCAACGCCGAGGCGACCCGGCTGATCGTGCGCGAGAAGGTGCCGGTGATCGCCGGCAGCTACGCCAGTTCGCTGGCCCTGGCCGCCAGCGAGGTGGCGGAGCGCGAAGGCGCCCTGTATTGGGAGACCATCGCCGTCGCCGATAAGATCACCCAGCGCAAGTACAAGAACACCATCCGCCTGACCTTCAACGCGTCGATGATGGGCCAGACGGCGGCGGACTTCGCCAAGGACATCGCCGGCAAGCTGGGCAAGGACCCGAAGGATCTGCGCATCGCCGTGATCTCCGAGGATTCGGAATTCGGCCAGTCGGTCGGCGACGCGGCGGCGAACCAGACGAAGACCCTCGGCATGCAGCTGGTCGCCAACGAGCGCTACAGCCGCACCGTGAACGATCTGTCGTCCCTGGTGCTCAGCCTGAAGGCGGCCAAGCCCGACGCGGTCATCGCAACCTCCTACCTGAACGACGCCGCTTTGTTCTGGCGGCAGGTCCGTGAACTGGACCTCCACATTCCGGCCATGATCGGCATCGGCACCGGCTACGCCCTGCCCGACTTCCTCGCCGCGACGGGCACCAGCGCCGACGGCATCTTCGACGTGGACGCCCCGGCCTCGCCGAACGTCTCCAACCTGCCGGAAGCGACGCAGAAGCTGTACGCAGAGTTCATCGAAGGCTTCCGCGCCAAGGAGAAGCGCGATCCGGGTCCGCTGGGCCTGATCGCCTTCGGCGGCTTCTGGACCCTGTTCACGGACGTCATCCCGCGCGCGGGCTCGACCGATCTGGCGGCGCTGCGCAAGGCCGCCTACGCCACCGACCTGCCGGACGGCAGCCTGCTGACCGGCGCCGGGGTGAAGCTGAACCAGATCGGCGAGAAGGAAGCGGGGCAGAACAGCCGGGCGCTGATCTCGGTCATGCAGTGGCAGGACGGCAAGCTGCAGGTCGTCTGGCCGCAGAGCGCCGCCAACGCCGAGATGCGCAAGGTTCCCCTGCCCAAGTGGAGCGACCGGTAACGGCGCCAGGCCATCGACCCGACGGGGCGTCCCCTTCTCCCCTCCTGGGAAGAAGGGGACGCCTTCCCTCCCCATCCCTCCTTCTTTCCAACGGCTTATCGGATGCCGACAGGACCGTGATGACGCACATGGCCTCCCCCTTCACCGTCACCCCCATCGACCAGTTGCGCCACGCCGCCGCGACGGCGCCCGGTGCACGCATCCGATGGAACGAGCATTCCCTGTCCTACGGGGATCTGCTGGACCGCAGCCTGCGCTGCGCGTCGGCGCTCCGGAGGCTTGGCGTCGGTCCGGGCGACCGGGTCGCCTTCTGGCTGCCGAACGGCATCCCGTATCTCGACCTGTTCTTCGCCTGCCTGCACATCGGCGCCATCGCCGTCTCGGTAAACACACGTTTCCGCCGGGCCGAGGTCGAATCCATTGTCAGCCGCACCGGCGCGTCGGCCATCGTCGTCTGGCCCGGCTTCAAAAACATCCCGTTCCTGACCATGCTGGGCGAACTCGACCCCGCCGCGATGGCGTCGCTGCGTCTGGCGGTCCTGTGCGAAGACGATGGGCGGTCCGGCTTCCCGCTGCCCGGTGTGCGGGTTGCCCATCACCGCGGCCTGCTGGCCGAAACGCCTGGGGAAAGCGCCGCCGCGCCGGAGCGGCCCTGCATCATCTTCCCGACCTCGGGCACCACCGGTCTTCCCAAATTCGCCCTGCACCGCCAGGGCGCCGTCGCCCACCACGCCGCGCAGGTGGCCGCCGCCTTCGGCTATGACGCCGCCGACGCCCATCTCCTGCAAGCCATCCCGTTCTGCGGCGTGTTCGGCTTCTCGCAATTCGCCGCCACCCTGGCCGGCGCCGCGTCCGTCACGCTGATGAGCCTGTTCGAGCCGGAGGAAGCCCGCGACCTGATCCGGTCACGGTCGATCACCCACCTGAACGGACCGGACGACCTCTTCAAGCGCCTGCTCGACGTCTGCCCGGAGGACAAGCCGTTTCCGTCCCTGCGCGACTGCCTGATCGCCTCCTTCAACCCGACCCTGGCCCTGTTCCCGGAAGAGGCGGAGCGGCGCGGCGTGCCAATGACCAACGGTTTCGGGATGAGCGAGATCTTTTCGTTCTTCTCACGACAGGCCCCGAACGCCCCGATCGGCCTGCGCAAGCTGTCCGGTGGCCATCCGGTCAATCCCAAGGCGCGGGTCCGGGTGCGCGACACCGCCACCGGGCGCGTCCTGCCGCCGGGCGGGATCGGCAGCCTGGAGATCGCGTCGGACACGCTGTTCTCCGCGTATTTCGGCAATCCCGAAGCAACCCGGGCCGCCTTCACTGAGGACGGCTTCTTCATCACCGGCGATCTGGCGACGATGCGGGTGGATGGCGGCTTCATCTTCAAAGGCCGCAGCGGCGACGTCCTCCGCCTCGGCGGTTTCCTCGTCGATCCGGCGGAGATCGAGGCGGTGCTGCAACGCGACGGCAGCGTGGAGACCGCTGTGGTCGTCGAAGCGGCGACGGAGCGCGGCAACAAGCCGGTGGCCTTCCTGCGCCTGCGCGAGGGCGCCGTTCTCGACGAGGTCGCCCTGCGCGAGCGTGTCGGCGCGGCGCTGGCCGATTTCAAGATTCCGGCGCGTTTCGTCGTGGTGGACCAGTTCCCGACGGCAATGAGCCCCAACGGAGAGAAAATCCAGCGTGGCAAGCTGAAGGAGCGGGCGCAGCTGACGTTTTCCGCAGGCGGCTGACGCGCACCGCGCATCACCTTCGGCATTCAACAATTCCCGCAACAAATCCTGTCGCCGCAAAACAAGGACCCAACCATGGCCGAAACTTTCAATGCCTTTGTGATCGAAGACGTGGACGGCAAGCCCAAGGGCGGCTTCAAGCAACTCACCCTCGCCGACCTGCCGGACAACGACGTTCTGGTCGAGGTCGCCTATTCCACCGTCAACTACAAGGATGGGCTCGCGGTCAGCGGCAAGGGGCGCATCGCCCGCAAGCTGCCGATGGTTGCCGGCATCGATCTGGCCGGCACGGTGGTCGAATCCCGCTCCTCCGCCTGGAAGCCCGGCGACAAGGTGGTGACCAACGGCTGGGGCCTGTCGGAAACGCACTGGGGCGGCTACACCCGTTTCCAGCGTCTGAAACCCGAGTGGCTGACCCGCTTGCCGAACGCCTTCTCGCTGGAAGAGGCGATGGGAATCGGCACCGCCGGCTACACAGCGGCGCTCTGCGTCGATGCCCTGGAGGCATGGGGCGCGATCCAGCCGGGCGGCAAGGAGGTTCTGGTCACCGGGGCCGCCGGCGGTGTCGGTTCGGTCGCGGTGGCGCTGCTCGCCAAGCGCGGCTGTCCGGTGGTGGCCTCAACCGGCCGGCCGGAGACTCACGATTATCTGCGCAGCCTCGGCGCCAGCGGATTCATCGACCGCACCGCCCTCCAGGAGAAGGGCGCCCCCTTGCAGAAGGAGCGCTGGGCCGGCGGCGTCGACTCGGTGGGCGGGCAGACGCTGGTCAACGCGCTGTCGCAGACGGTCTGGGGCGGTGCCATCGCCGCTTGCGGTTTGGCCGGCTCCTCCGATCTGCCGGGAACGGTCCTGCCGCACATCCTGCGCAGCGTGGCGCTGTTGGGAGTTGATTCCGTCATGGCCCCGCAGGAGCGTCGGAACGCCGCCTGGACACGGCTGGCCCGCGATTTGGACAGTGGCCTGCTGAAGACGATGTATGAGGTGCAGCCATTCCAGGCGCTGCCGGATCTGGCAAGCCGGATCCTGGCCGGTCAAATCCGCGGCCGCGTCGTCATCGACGTTCGCGGCTGAGGAGGCAGCCCCTCCTCGTGGCGGCCACCCTTCCGCTCCGGGTGGCCGCCACCCACCGGCCAGAGACTCAGATCAGGCACCCCCTCGCGCTCGGCCATCGAGCGGCATGACACGAGAGAAATCGCCCATCGGATGCTGCTCTACAACCGCCCAGCATTCTGGTCGCCGATCCTGGCGCGCGGTTGCAGTGAACCATTCTAAGGTTCCGCGGAGTGCGGTTTACGGGTGCTTCCGTAATGGTTTATGGTTCCACCCCGGTTAGCCCCGGTCCTTTACCGCCCCGATCAGAAACTCCTTGTTCCCTTCGGGGCCGGTGATCGGGCTTACGGTGATGTCCAGCACACGCCAACCCGGCAGGGCATCGAGCCACCCGCGGATACGGTCGCAGACCTCCTGGTGCAGTTCGGGTTCGCGCACCACCCCGCCCTTGCCGACACGGCCCTTGCCGACCTCGAACTGCGGCTTGATGAGCGCGACGAGCCGTCCGCCCGGCACAACCAGAGCGAGGGCGGCGGGAAGCACCACCTCCAGTCCGATGAAGCTGGCGTCGCACACCACCATGTCCACCGGATCGGGAATTTCGGCGCTGGTCAGGTGACGGGCGTTGGTCTTCTCCAGAACCACGACGCGCGGGTCGTTGCGCAGCTTCCAGGCCAACTGCCCGTGCCCGACGTCCACCGCATAGACCTTGGCGGCGCCACGGGTCAGCAGCACGTCGGTGAAGCCGCCGGTCGAGGCGCCCACGTCCACGGCGGTCAGGCCGGCGGGGTCGAAACCGAAAACGTCCAGCCCCTTGACCAGTTTCAGCCCGCCGCGCGACACCCAGGGATGGTCCTGCCCCTTCACCGACAGCGGGGCGTCCTCGGCGATCGTGTCGCCCGCCTTGTCGATGCGCTTGGTGTCGGAATAGACCAGCCCGGCCAGGATCAACGCCTGCGCCTTGGCGCGGCTTTCGGCCAGCCCACGCTCCACCAGCGCCACATCCGCACGCACCCGCGCCATCTCAGAACTCCCCCGTCGACGAGGCTGGATGCATGGCGCAGGACGCGGCGTTCGGCAAGGGGCGATGAGCCGTCACAGGCGACGGAGGATCAGAAAGGCAGATCCAGGACGAAGCGCGTGCCGGGAGCGTTCGGCTCCGCGCGCAGCTTGCCCTTTAGCTGGCCGGCGAAGGCCCGCGCCACCTTCATGCCCAGCGAGTCGGCGCGCGCAACCTCGAAGCCCGGCGGCAGGCCGCGCCCATGGTCGGCGACGGTCAGGCGGCGACCACCCTCGTCACGCGGCACGAGGCTGACCTCGATGTCTCCCGGGCTGCCCGCCGCATAAGCGTATTTGGTGGCGTTGCCGACCAGTTCGTTGAGGATGAGGGCGAGCGGAATCACCGAATCCACGGGCACCATCGCCTGTTCCACCGTCACGGCGATGCGCCGTTCCGGCCCCCCCACCGCAAAGTGGCTTTCCATCTCCCGGCAGGCGTCTCTCAGATAAGCCCCGAAATCGACGAGGCTGCCGCGGGCGGCGGCATGGACGCGCTGGTGCGCCTGGGTCACCGTTCCGATGCGGCTGCACGCCTCCTGGAAGGCGCGGCGCATGTCCGGGTCCTTGGCCGACAGAGTCTGGAGCGTCAACAGGCTGGACACCAGCTGGAGCGTGTTCTTGACCCGGTGGCTGACCTCCCGCGCGTGGTGATGGGCGGTCTCGGTCGATTCGGACTCGGCGGGACGCAGGGTGACCAGAAGCGGCGGACCGCCGTCGAGCGCGGCCACAGTCAGGTCCCAGGACACCTCCTCCGGCCCGGTGATCCGCAGACGGGCGCCCTCGCCATTGCGCAGCGTCTCGGCCATGCGCTCGTCGGAGGCCTCCGGAAAGCGGCCGGCCAGGGCATGTCCCGCTTCCAAACCCAGGGCGCGCATGACGGCGTTGGCGTAAAGACAACGGAAGGATGTCCCGTCGACCACGGCAGTGGGCGTCGGAGACGACTCAACGATGGACCGGAACATCCCCGGACCATCCTGAGGCGAAGCGCCGTTCTCGTCGGATGCACGCCCTGCACCCGCTGCAAACACCT
Organism: Azospirillum sp. UFLA03-27; assembly: GCF_059803775.1. Classification (NCBI taxonomy): domain Bacteria; kingdom Pseudomonadati; phylum Pseudomonadota; class Alphaproteobacteria; order Rhodospirillales; family Azospirillaceae; genus Azospirillum; species Azospirillum sp. UFLA03-27. The sequence continues at coordinate 24,756 of NZ_JAUQTX010000081.1, forward strand.
GAGGCATGTTCGACAACACCCAGTCCCGCCGGATACGTTAATTATCTATTGTTTTCGAATTGTAAGACAGCGGTCCCAGCCGCACCAGAGAAAGCGCCCCGCGCGACCTTAGGCTAATGGCATTAGCCCCTTCGTCCAGGCTCGACATTCAGGGTCGAGCAGCGGCGCTTGTCGTCCGGAGTCAGGCCCGCACCGCTGCCGCTTCGATCCCCAGCGCCTGCAGCGCCGTGGCGACGATGTGACGGGCGGCGAGGCCGGCCTCCTCATACTGCTTGGCCGGGCTGTC
>NZ_JAUQTX010000082.1:0-24741 GCF_059803775.1 Azospirillum sp. UFLA03-27
TCAAGCAGCTCTTGAAGACCGCCTTCCTGGAGCATCAGAAGCTGGAAGGGTAACGGAAGAAGGCTCCCCCTCCCGGGTGGGGAGAGGGAGCCAGCCGGAGCCGCCGCTCAGGAACGGACCAGCGGCTTGTACTTGATGCGGTGCGGGTTCACCGCATCCTCGCCCAGACGGCGTTTCTTGTCGGCTTCGTAGGCTTCGAAGTTGCCCTCGAACCACTCCACGTGGCTGTCGCCCTCGAAGGCCAGGATGTGGGTGGCGAGGCGGTCGAGGAACCAGCGATCGTGGCTGATGACCACGGCGCAGCCGGCGAAATTCTCCAACGCCTCTTCCAGGGCGCGCAGCGTGTCGACGTCCAGATCGTTGGTCGGTTCGTCAAGCAGCAGCACGTTGGCGCCGGACTTCAGCATCTTGGCGAGGTGGACGCGGTTGCGCTCACCGCCGGAGAGCTGGCCGACCTTCTTCTGCTGGTCCGGACCGCGGAAGTTGAAGGACGAGACGTAGGCGCGGCTGGGCATCGACTTCTTGCCGAGGTCGATGATGTCCAGCCCGTCGGAGATCTCCTCCCACACGGTCTTGTTCGGGTTCAGCGAATCGCGGCTCTGGTCGACATAGCCCAGCTTCACCGTCTCGCCGACGCGGAAGGTGCCGGCGTCCGGCCCGTCCTGCTCGGTGATCATGCGGAACAGGGTGGTTTTGCCGGCGCCGTTCGGGCCGATCACGCCGACGATGCCGCCCGGCGGCAGGCGGAAGGACAGGCCGTCGATCAGCAGGCGGTCGCCGAAGCCCTTGTTGATGCTCTCGGCCTCGATGACGACGTTGCCCAGGCGCGGCGGCGTCGGGATGACGATGCGGGCCTCGCCCGTCGCTTCCTTGCCGCTCTCGGCCAGCAAGGTCTCGTAGGCGGAGATGCGGGCCTTGCTCTTGGCCTGACGGGCGCGCGGGGACTGCCGGATCCATTCCAGCTCGGTGGCGAGCTGCTTCTGGCGAGCCTCCTCGGCGCGGCCTTCCTGCTCCAGGCGCTTCTGCTTCTGCTCCAGCCAGGAGGAGTAGTTGCCCTCCCACGGAATGCCCGACCCACGGTCGAGTTCGAGGATCCAGCCGGTCACGTTGTCGAGGAAGTAGCGGTCGTGGGTGACCAGGACGACGGTGCCCTTGTAGTCCTCCAGGTGCTTCTGCAGCCACGCCACGGACTCGGCGTCCAGATGGTTGGTCGGCTCGTCGAGCAGCAGCAGGTCGGGCTTCTCCAGGAGCAGCTTGCACAGCGCGACGCGGCGGCGCTCACCGCCGGACAGCTTGGTCACGTCGGAATCGCCCGGCGGGCAGCGCAGCGCGTCCATGGCGATCTCGACCGTGCGGTCGATGTCCCAGGCGTCGGCCGCGTCGATCTTCTCCTGAAGCTCGGCCTGCTCGGCCATCAGCGCGTCGAAGTCGGCGTCCGGGTCGCCCATCGCTTCCGACACGGCGTTGAAGCGGTCCAGCAGGCCCTTGGTCTCGGCCAGGGCCTCCAGGACGTTCTCCTGCACCGTCTTCGTCGGGTCGAGCTGCGGCTCCTGCGACAGGTAGCCGACCTTGGCGCCCTGCGCAGCCCAGGCCTCGCCCGAATAATCCTTGTCCAGGCCGGCCATGATCTTCATCAGGGTCGACTTACCGGCGCCGTTGACGCCGAGGACGCCGATCTTCACGCCGGGCAGGAAGGACAGCCAGATGTTGTCCAGAACCTTCTTGCCGCCGGGGTAGACCTTGGACAGGCCCTTCATCACATAGACATATTGATAGGACGCCATGCGCCGCTCCGACCCTTCTGCACAAAAAGGAAAAATCCAGGACGCCACCCGCGGCGCCACTTCGCTCGCTCAGGGTTTTAGCGCATAAGGACGCGGCATGAAACGGCGAAGGAGGGAAGCCGGGTGGTCGAGATTTATGTGGATGCCGATGCCTGCCCGGTAAAGTCGGAAATTTACCGGGTGGCCGGGCGCAACGGAATCAAGGTCTGGATCGTCAGCAATGGCCCGCTCCGCCTGCCCAACGAGTGCCTGTCGGAACTGGTCGTCGTCGGGGCGGAGTTCGACGCCGCCGACAACTGGATCGCCGAGCACGCGACCGAGGCCGATATCGTGGTCACCGCCGACATCCAGCTCGCCGACCGCTGCGTCAAGAAACGCGCCGTGGTGATCGGCCCGACCGGCCGCCCCTTCACCGACGACAGCATCGGCTCGGCCATTGCCACCCGCGCGCTGATGCAGGATCTGCGCGACATGGGCGTGGTCAGCGGCGGCAACAAGCCGATGAGCCAGCAGGACAAGTCGAAGTTCCTGCAGACGCTCGATCAGGCGGTGCAGGCGCTGAAGGCCGGGCGGCGGCCGAAATGGCGGTAAGGCGTCACTCGGGCAAAGTTCAATCGGCCAGGATTCACTCGTGCAGGATTCACTCGGGCAGCGCGCCGGCCTGACCGGCGGCGAAGGCGCGCGCCTGCCCGTGCGTGGCGATCCCCCGCTGGTCCAGCCGCGTCAGCAAACCCGCGGCCAGTTCCGCCTCGACCAGGGCGGGGGCGAAGGGACCCATGCGGCGGTCGGTGGCGATGCCGAAGGCGGCGGCCAGTTGCTCCAGCGAGGCCTCCTCCAGCGCCGGATCGAGCGCCGCGGCGAGCCGCGCGAGGTCGAGCGTCGGCGGCGCCTCCGGCTCCGGCAGGCCGGCGTCGCGGCAGGCGCGGGCCAGCGTGCCGAGCGCCGTGTCCACTCCCCAGCCGACCACCGCGCAGCCGCGCAGGGCGTCGGCGATCACTGGCCAAGCCGCGGCGAAGGGGCGCGCGCCTTCCACCATCGCCGCGGTCACGCCGTGGAGCGCGGTGCCCTCCGCCGGGATCGGCGCGCCGGGATCGATGAACAGCTCCAGCGACAGGCTGCGGAAGACGCGCGGCCCGACCATCCGCACCGTCCCAACCGCGACGATCAGCCCCTCCTCCGGGCGCCCGGTAGCAGTGGCGACCCACAGGCTGACCATGGGCAGGGCCAGCAGCGGATCCTCATCGCCGAGATGGGCGGGACGGGCGTTCGGACGCAGCAGCCGCCGCTCGCCGGACAACAGCGGCTGCGCCTCACCCGCCTTCGCCGGGAAGACCAGGGCGATGCCCGACTTGAGCCCGAGATCCTTGACGCGGACCGGCACCTCGCCGCCCTGGGCGCGGCGCAGCAGGGCGGAGACCATCTGGCCGTCCTCGCGCGCCCGCTCGATGGCACGGAACAGCTCGGGGCGCGACAGGTGGTCGTAGATGTCGGCCCCCGCCGCCAGCCCCAGATGAGCCGAGGCCGCGGGATTCAGCGTGTCGATCCGCCCGAAATCGTCGAGCACCACCACCGGCTCCTCCAGCGCGGCGATCACGCCGGCCAGCCGCTCGCCGGGGCGATGCTCGCCGTGACGGCCATGGCGCAGCGCCTCCGCCGCCGCGCGGGCGAGGTCGCCGGCCTCGTCCTCCTTCGCATCGGTGGCAAGGGAGGACGCGCTGCGCCCGCGCCATGTCGACAGGGTCTCGCGCAGCCGCCCCAGATCGCGGAAATGGCGGTTCAGCCGGGCAAAGGCCATCCACAGCGCCAGCACGCCGAGCCCGACCGCCCCCATGTCCAACAAGGAACGCTCAGGATCGGCGACGGCCAGCCGCCCGATCTCCACCCCCAGGAAGGCGAGCGCCATGCCCGCCACCGCAAAGCCCAGCACCGCCGAACGCCACGCCCCGCCCCGCATCGGGCCGCCTCCACACACCGTACGAATGGCGCGACTGTAACGCTCCCGGGTGCCGGCGGAAAGGGAGCGGGCGGGTCAGCCCTCCCACTCCCGCCCTGCTAATCCGCGGCGAAGCAGTAGAGCAGCCCCGCGCCGCCCGTGCTCTTCAAGGCATCCTGGCTGCAACCGCCCCGCGTCAGGTGGGAACTGTTCCAGGATTTGGCCGACGGATCGTCGCCGAGCCCGATACGGTCGTGATGGCCGACCATGGCGGCGCCCTCCATCCCGCTGCGGGTCCAGTTGCCGCAGGTCCGGTCCTCCGCACCGTCGAAGGCCCGACCGTCCGGCTGGCTACCGGTCAGAATATCGTGGGTGTTCGGGGTGTCGCCTCGGCCTTTGACTGTTTCGCCGGTTTCGGTCAACCCGGTCTGCTTGGTCAGGCCGTTGGTGGCGTGCAGATCCTCCACATTGCGGGCGATCACCTGCCCCTTGGCGTTCTGCCAGGGGCCGGCTCCGATGCGGTCGCGGGCGTTCACCGCGGGCCGGCCGTCCGCCGCCTGGGTGGACAGATAGGCCTTCCAGTCGCGGCTCCCCGCCCCGACGGCCTGCGCCAACTGCCGGCAATGGCGGTCCGCGCCCTCCAGCCCACCGAAGTCGGCGCCCTTTCCCGATCCGACGCTGGTGACGAAAAAGCTCATGCCCGTGGAGCCCCCGGATGTCTGCGCCGGCGCCGGTGCCGCCGTCAGCAGAACCGCTGCCGAAATCGCAGCGCCGATACCAGCCCCAAAGATGGTGCGGACCATGGATGCCCTCCCCTGCCTTATTGTTCAGACGATGGTGGTTCGTGGACGCCGGGGCGAACGGCTTTATTCCCGCATCCTTTCGGCGCATCACCCAGCCGCATGGCCGATCCTTCTTTTTTCCCCTTCCGGTGCAGCACGAAATCCTTATCGTCCCTGGCGGCTCCCTCACGCTGGCGCAGTCACAAGATTTAATACGAATTTCGAACCATTTTATTCCCATAACATTAAAAAGGTTTGCGGAACTCATAATAATAATGAGAGAAAACGCGAACAAACACACGCCCTCGTTATCACGCTTTTAAACATTCAAAGACTTATTCGAACGCTGTTAATCGCTCATTAAGGCAAATCCGGCAGATTTGATCTTGCGTTCTCCTTCACATTTTTGGGTCCGGCGATGGTGATGGTCTACCACCCTTACGCGCTCCAGCATCGGCAGGAACGGCGCTCCGGGCGCAAGCTTGCTCTGGCCTTGATCGTCGCCCTCGGCCTCCCCCTGGCGGTGGGCGCCGGCTACACGCTGGAGACGGTGCGCGGCTACGCGGTGCAGGCCCGTCTGGCGCAGGCGGTGGACGCGGCGGCTCTGGCCGGCGGACGAGTGATGTTCGACGACCAGCGCGACGGCCACATTCGCACCTTCTTCGACAACGCCTTTTCCAAGAGCTTCCTGGGCGCCCACACCGCGGTGCTGAGGATCGAGGACGACACGAACAGCGGCGTGCTGACCGTGCGCGGTCGGGCAACCGTCAAAGCGCTGTTCACTCGCGTCCTGGGCGGCAGCGATCTGGTCGTGGAGGCGCAGTCGGTCGTCCGCCGAAACGTCCGTGGCCGCAAGGGGGCTTAAACCCCTCGAAGGGAGCGCCTCGGCGCCGTCGGATGGACAGCCACCACGGCGCCGCGCGCCCGCCCGAAATTTTTAAGGCATCGGGAAGCTTTGCGCTGATACGATGCGGGATCAGGCTCACCGACAACCCGCCGCGCTCCCGTGTCCAGCATCCTGTCCCTATCATCGCCGTCGAACGCGCAGTCCCCGTCCGGGATGGGTCGGCTTCGTCAGATGCTGGCCAGCGAGGCCATTGCGGTGCAGCCGATCCGGCGCGTGCCGGGGGAGCCGGAACGCCGAAGATCCGACGATGTTTCGGCCACCGACGATGCGCTGAAAAGCGGAAACCGGACGGAATTGGGCGGAGCGGAAGGCAACCGCGCCCGCCGCTCCGGTTCCCCATCCCGATTTGCTCTGGACGACGCGGAGGGTGGCGACCGACCGGTCACCGGCGCGTCGCCGCGCCTGAGCGCGACGCCGAACGCCGGATTCATCGCGCAGAGCATCCATCAGGACGCCATGGGCAGCGGCCTGCACATCGAACCCTGGTCCGCCGCCATCACCGCCTACCGCAAGGCCGACGCCGCGGCCTATGCGGCCGGGACGTCGGCGGGAATGTCCGTCTAGACGGCGGACCGTTCCCCATCGCTTAGGACCCCATCGCTTACGATGAAGAATCCTCGCCGTAGATCTGCTCCTGCTGGTAGGCGGTCAGGCCCACGCGCTGGATCAGGTCGAGCTGGGTTTCCAGCCAGTCGATGTGCTCTTCGGTGTCCTCCAGAATCTCCCGGAATATCTCGCGGCTCTGATAGTCGCGCACCGCGTCGCAGTCGGCGATGGCCTCCAGCAGATTGCCCCGGTTGTGGCTCTCGATGCCCAGGTCGGCGGTGAACATCTCCGGCAGGTCCTCGCCGATCTTCAGCTTGTGCAGGTCCTGAAGGTTGGGAAGCCCTTCCAAGAACAGGATGCGCTCGATCAGCTTGTCGGCGTGCTTCATCTCGCCGATGGATTCCTCGTAGACCTTGCCCGCCAGCCGGTGCAGGCCCCAGTTCTTCAACATGCGGGCGTGCAGGAAATACTGGTTGATGGCGGTCAGCTCGTTCGTCAGAATCGTGTTGAGGTGCCGGATAACCTTCGGATCACCTTTCATCTACCCCTCCGTCTTGATTGGCCACGCGGGATCGCGCGCGGCGCGCTGTTCTTTTGCCCGACGACTGCCGCCAAGTGTAAGCCAATAGCGCAGGATCGCAATCGGCTTCCGGTTCGGCTGGCTTCAGGACCGCTCGCCGCGGACCGCCTCGGCCAGCCGGCGCAATCCCTCGTTCTCGGCCATCGCCTCGACCGGCACGCCCAGGCGGCGGCGCCAGTTGGGGTGCTGGTCCACGGTGCCTGGCAGGTTCGGCTGCTCCACCTCGCCCAGCGCGTCCTCGATCTGCACCATGGCGATGCGGCCCGGCGAGCGGGCGAGGTAGCGGTGAACCGCTTCCATCAGCTCGCGCGAGAAGGGTTGCGAACCCTCATTGTTCGGGTAGCGGACCGGGCGCAACCCTTCCCGCTCCAGCGCCTGAAGCATCCACCAGCGGTCCACGCCGCGGTCCCAGACGTCCTTGTTCCGTGCCGCCTCGTCGGGATAGAGGTCCAGTTTGGCGCGCCAGTCGAGATCGCGGTTGGTCCAGAAGCCCTTGAAGGTGGCGAGGTCGTGGGTGGTCACCGTGACCATGGCTCCCGCGGGATACTCCTGCGGCGCCTTGAACCCGCCGTCGGCGCTGCGCTCGAAATACAGCACGCGGTAGCTGAGGATGCCGGCCCGCTCCAGCGCCGGGCGGAAGCCCTCCGGCACGGTGCCGAGATCCTCGCCGATGACGATGCAGCCATTGCGGCGGCTTTCCAGAGCGATGATCCGCAGCAGGTCCTCGAACGGGTATTCGACATAGGCGCCGTCGCTGCCGTCCGCCGGAATCCAGAACAGGTGCTGCAGGGCCATCACATGGTCGATGCGCAGCGCCCCGGCGTGGCGCATGTTGGCGCGCAGCATGGCGATGAAGCTGCCATAGGCTGATTCGCGCAAGCCCACCGGCGACAGCGGGGCGAGGCCCCAGTTCTGCCCCTTCATGTTGAACTGGTCCGGCGGCGCGCCGACGTTGGCCCCCTGCACCAGGATGTCTGAATCCCCCCAGGCCGCCGCCCCGCCGGGATGCGCCGCCACGGCGAGGTCGCGGTAGAAGCCGATGGGCAGCCCGGCCCGCCGCCCGCGCTCCGCCGCCGTGCCCAGCTGGCGGTCGGCCTCCCATTGCAGGTACTCGAAGAAACCCACCCGCTCGGCCTGCTCGGCGGCAAAGGCCTGGACCTCCGGGCTGTCCGGGTGATGGAAGGCCGGCGGCCAACTCCGCCACATCCACTGTGACGGGTCGCGGCGGTAGAAATGCTCGTGCAGCGCCTCGAACACGGCGTGGCGGCGCAGCGGCTCGCCCATCTCGCGCCGGAACGTCTCGAACGCCTCGCGCCGCGCGTCGCTCTCGCCGAGCGCGCGGAAGGTGGCGTGCAACGCCTCCAGAACCGGCATTTTCAGGGCGGAGACGGCGGGATAGTCCACCAGCTCCGTCGCCCGCGCGGCGGCCAGCCGCTGCCGGAACTCCTCCGACGCGACGAGGGCCTGCGCCTGCGGCGTGGCCGCCAGCTCGGGCACCCGCTCCACGTCGATGTAGAGGCTGTTGAGGAAGGTCCGGCTGCTTGGCGAATAGGGGCCGATGTGGTTGGGGTCGGCCGGGAACAGCGCGTGCAGCGGATTGAGCCCGACCAGCCCGGCGCCGAGCCCCGCCGCCGTCTCGGCGAAGCGCCCCAGATCGTCGAAGTCGCCGATGCCCCAGTCGTCGCCGCTCTTCAGCGAGTAGAGCTGCAGCCCGATCCCCCAGGTCCGCCCGCCGGGGACCACATCCTCCACCGTCAGGCAGCGCTGCGGGGCGACGATCAGCACCGTGCCGCCCTCCAAAGTCCCGCCCATGCCCTGGGGCCGGATCACCACCGACAGCCGGTGATAGCCGAGCGGCAGGGTCGGTGGCAGGCGTGTCGAGACCGTTCGCCGCTCGTAGGCCACGCCGTCGAGCACGCGCTGTTCGGCCAGCGGCAGGTTGCCGACGCGCAGCGACGCGCGGTGGGCGAGTCCGCCCTCCTCGGTCAACGTCCAGGTCAGCAGCGCGTCCTCCAGCCCGGCCGGAACGGCCAGCGCGAGGCTGAGCGGCGCGCCCTCGTCGATCACCAGGACGGGGGGCAGCATCCGCCGCCACGACCGGTCCTCCACCGCATGCAGGCTCGCCGTCAGTTCCTCGCCGGTGCCGGCGGGGTAGCCCATGGCGGCGGACAAGGCCCGCTTCGTCGCGTCGGAGGTCTCGCGCCGGTTGCCCCAGATGTCATGGTAGAAGGGCTCGATGCCAAGCCGTTCGGCAAGCCGGTCGAGATCGCTCATTCAGGGGTCCCCGCGTTTGTCGGTCGTGGCGTCTTGGTGGCGTCATTCTGGCCGCAACGGCCTGCGCGCGAGCATTGCGCGTCGGGCCAATTCCGTCCAGCCCCGAACATTCGAATTTTCACATTGACCGCAACGCTTTCGCGCACGGCGACGGGGCAAGGGTGACAACGCGCCGCAACCCTGGATGATCCGGCCTTCTTCAGCGGCTCACCGTTTGCGGGATCACGAGCCGACCGCCTCTTTCGCGGCATCGCCATTCGCCGCGGGCACGATTGTGGCGGCCCGCGCGGCCTCCGCCTTGGCCTGCGCCATCTGCTCCAGGCGGGAGCGGTAGCCGGCCACGGCGACCGACACCTCCGCCATCATCGCATCGAGCGGACGGGCCGCATCCACCGCCTGCATCAGGTCGCGGGCGAGCGCGCGGACGCGCTCCAACTCTTCCGCCGCGACAGCACCCGATTCGGTCTGAAGGCGCAAGCGTTCCGCCATCATCTTCAGGGACTTGGCCAGAGACTCCGCCGCCCCCGGCTCACTCAGATCGTCGAGGCGGCGCAGCAGGTCGTCGAGGAAAGCCGGGACGCGGGCCAGATGCTCCACCGCCATACGCTCCGGCGGGCGGCCAGCCAGGCCGGTGGCGGCGAACTCGATCAGGAAGGCGACCTGGACGCTGATGCGCAGCAGCTTCTGCTCGTTGACGAAGTGGTTGGCCTCGGCCATGAGCTGCCGGGCGTTGATGTGCGCCCAGCGGTTGATCGCCTTCAGCCGCAGCGTGTTCGGCGCGTCGAGCAGCGGCACCTGGGCGCCCTCGCGCGGCGACTTGCGCCGGTCGGGGCCGGTGTAGTCGGCGGTCACCACGAACTTCTTGCGCGATTCGATCAGGGCGGCCAGCCGCTCCTGCACCTGCTTGGGGGAAACCGGTTTCACCAGCAGATCGTCGGCTCCGCTGTTGGTGACGCGCATGACCAGAAGCGGCGTCGGCTGCCACGTCGTGGCGACAATGCAGGCGTAGGGATTGCGGGTGTCCGGCTCGTTGCGCAGGCGGCGGATGAGGCGCAGCGCCTCCGCCTCCTCCCCGTCGATGTCCAGCAGGATCAGGTCGGGGGTGGCCGCCGCCGCCATGTCCGCCGCGTCCCGGACCGAGCCGTAGGTCTCCGCCCGCTTCATCCCCAGCCGCGCCAGAACCTCGCGCAGGACGCGCTGGGTGTTGGACTGCGTGTCGATGATGGCGGCATCAACCAGGGAATAGTCGTAATCGGGCATGCGTCGATTCCGCGGAAACCGGAGGTGGAAGGGCCACCTCAGGGCAGGACGTTAGCACAGGCGGAAAAGACCGCCTATTGACCCGCATCAACGAGCGGGTGAATCAACCTGCACGAACACCAGCGCGGCCCGCCCATCCACCGGCATCGTCCGCCCGGCGAGTTGCATCCGCCCGTCGCCGGCCCCGTCCACCACGCGGGTGTCGAGCACGCAGCGCCAGCCGCGCGCGTTGGGGACCTCCGGCAGGGTGACGTTGACCGTGTCGGTGTGGGCGTTCAGCACGATCAGCAGCACCCCGTCGTCCTGCGGCGCACCGTCCACCCCGGTGTAGGTTCCGGCATGGCCGTTCAGCAGCAGCATGATGCAGCGCGCGTGGCCGTTGCGCCAATCCTCCGCCGACTTCTCGACCCCCTGCGGCGTGTACCAGACGATGTCCTTCAAGCCGTCCGCGGAGGTGCGGCGGCCGTGCAGGAACACCGGACGGCGCAGCACCGGATGGGCCTTGCGCAGCGCGATCAGCCGCTTGACGAAGGCCAGCATCGGCCCGCCCTCGCCCTTCAGCCGCGCCCAGTCGAGCCAGGAGGTCTCGTTGTCCTGGCAATAGGCGTTGTTGTTGCCCTTCTGGCTGTGGCCGATCTCGTCGCCGGCCAGCATCATCGGCGTGCCCTGCGACAGGAACAGGGTGGCCAGCAGGTTGCGCTTCTGCTTGGCACGGGCCTCGCGGATCGCCGGGTCATCGGTCTCGCCCTCCACCCCGTGGTTCCAGGAATGGTTGGCGGAATGGCCGTCGCGGTTGTCCTCGCCGTTGGCCCAATTGTGCTTGTCGTTGTAGGAGACGAGGTCGTGCAGGGTGAAGCCGTCGTGCGCCGTGACGAAGTTCACCGACGACCAGGGCCGCCGCCCGCGCTTCTCGAACAGGTCCGATGAGCCGGCGATGCGCCCCGCCAGTTCCGGCAGCATGCCGTCGTCGCCGCGCCAGTAACGACGCACGGTGTCGCGGTAGCGGTCGTTCCACTCGGCCCAGCCCGGCGGGAAGTTGCCGACCTGATAGCCGCCGGGACCGACGTCCCACGGCTCGGCGATCAGCTTCACGTCGGCCAGCGCCGGGTCCTGCCGCACCGCGTCGAGGAAGCCCGAACCGGGGTCGAACCCATAGGGCTCCCGCGCCAGCACGGTGGCGAGGTCGAAGCGGAAGCCGTCGACATGCATCTCCGTCACCCAATAGCGCAAGCTGTCCATGACCAGCTGGAGCACGCGCGGGTGGCTGAGATTCAGGGTGTTCCCGGTGCCGGTATCGTTGATGTAGAAGCGCGGGTTGTCGGGGAGCAGCCGGTAGTAGCTGAGATTGTCGATGCCCTTGAAGGACAGGGTGGGGCCGAGATGGTTGCCCTCGCCCGTGTGGTTGTAGACCACGTCGAGGATGACCTCGATCCCCGCCTCGTGCAGGCGGGCGACCATGGTCTTGAACTCCGACAGCACGCCGGTGGTCATGTAGCGCGGCTCGGGCGCGAAGAAGCCGACGCTGTTGTAGCCCCAGTAGTTGCGCAGGCCCTGCCCGACCAGATGCCGGTCGTCGGCGAAGGACTGCACCGGCAGGAACTCCACCGAGGTGATGCCCAGCGCCTTGAGATAGTCGATCACCGCGTGGGTGGACATGCCGGCGAAGGTGCCGCGCAGCGGGGCCGGCACCTCCGGATGGCGCATGGTGAAGCCGCCGACATGAGTCTCGTAAATCACCGTGTCCGACCAGGGCACCGCCGGGTGGCGGTCGTGCCCCCAGGTGAAGGCGCGGTCGACCACCCGGCATTTCGGCATGCCGCGGGCGTTGTCGCGCCGGTCGAAGGACAGATCCTCGCGCGTTGAGCCGACGCGGTAGCCGTAATGGGCGTCCGACCAGCGGAACGGCCCGAACAGCGCCTTGGCGTAGGGGTCGAGCAGGAGCTTGTTCGGGTTGAAGCGGTGCCCCATCAACGGCTCGTAGGGGCCGTGGACGCGGTAGCCGTAGAGCAGGCCGGGCCGGGCCTCCGGCAGATAGCCGTGCCAGACCTCGTCGGTGTGCTCCGGCAGGACGACCCGCTCGACCTCGCGCTGGCCGGTCTGGTCGAACAGACACAGCTCGACCTTCTCGGCGTGCGCGGAGAACAGGGCGAAGTTGACCCCGAACCCGTCCCAATTCGCTCCGAGGGGATAGGGCTTGCCGGGCCAGACGGCGGTGCGCGTGGCGGTGGAGATGGACATTGGGGCAGACTCTCCACGGACACGAAGGTCGGGCGGAACCGCAAGCGGCTTGCGCCGGGCGCAGCAGGTGACTTGGCCGAAGCGGATAGCCACCTGCTGCAATAAAGGAGCGGCGCACCGGTCGCGTCAAGTGCGGAACGCCGCCGTCCTCTTGTCCCTACGGGGGAAAGCCCTTCGGTGGAAGCCCGCCCCTACCCCGCCTTGCGTTCCAGCACCAGCGTGCCCAGCGGCGGCAGGGTCAGGGTGATGGAATGCGGACGGCCATGCCACGCGGTTTCCTCGCTCTCCACGCCGCCAGCGTTGCCGACGCCGCTGCCGCCATACTCCGGCGCGTCGGTGTTCAGCACCTCCTCGTACCGGCCCGGCAAGGTGACGCCGACGCGGTAGCCGTCGCGCGGCATCGGGGTGAAGTTGCAGACCACGACCACATGGTGCTCCGGGTCCTCCCCGCTCTTGCGCAGGAAGGCGAGGACGGAGTTGTCGCTGTCGTTGGCCTCGATCCATTCGAAGCCCGCCGGGTCGCAATCGGTCTGGTGCAGCGGCTTCAGCCCGCGGTACATGCCGTTCAGGTCGCGCACCAGCGCGTGCAGCCCATGGTGCAGCGGCTCCTCCAGCAGATGCCAGTCCAGGCTGCGCGCCTCGCTCCACTCGCGCCACTGGCCGAATTCACCGCCCATGAACAGCAGCTTCTTGCCGGGATGGGCGAACATGAAGCCGTAATAGGCGCGCAGGTTGGCGAATTTCTGCCAGTCGTCGCCCGGCATCTTGTTGATCAGCGAGCCCTTGCCGTGCACCACCTCGTCGTGGCTGAGCGGCAGGACGAAGTTTTCCGAGAACTGGTAGATCAGGCCGAAGGTGAGCTGGTGGTGGTGGTAACGGCGGTGGATGGGGTCCTTCGCCATGTACTCCAGCGTGTCGTGCATCCAGCCCATGTTCCACTTGTAGCCGAAGCCCAGCCCGCCGAGATAGACGGGCCGCGACACCGCCGGCCAGGCCGTGGATTCCTCGGCCACCGTCATGATCCCCTGATGGTGGCCGTAGGTCAGCTCGTTCATCCGCTTCAGGAAGGCGATGGATTCCAGGTTCTCGCGCCCGCCGAAGCGGTTGGGAACCCACTCGCCGGCCTTGCGGCTGTAGTCGAGGTAGAGCATGGAGGCCACGGCATCGACCCGCAGCCCGTCCAGCCGGTAATGCTCCAGCCAGAACAGCGCGTTGCCCAGAAGGAAGTTCTGCACCTCCGTCCGGCCGAAATTGTAGATCAGCGTGTTCCAGTCCTGATGATAGCCCTGGCGCGGGTCGGCGTGCTCGTAGAGGTGCGTGCCGTCGAACCAGCCCAGCCCGTGCGGGTCGGTCGGGAAATGGCCGGGCACCCAGTCGAGCAGCAGCCCGATCCCCGCCGCGTGGCAGGCGTCCACGAAATACTTGAAGTCCTCCGGCGTGCCGTGACGGCTGGTCGGCGCGTACATGCCGATCGGCTGGTAGCCCCAGGAGCCGTCGAAGGGATGCTCGGTGATCGGCAGCAGCTCGATGTGGGTGAAGCCGAGATCCTTGACGTAGGGCACCAGCCGCTCGGCCAGTTCGCGGTAGGTGAGGAAGCGGTCGCCCTCTTCCGGAACCCGCGCCCAGGACCCGAGATGGACTTCGTAGATGGAGATCGGCGCGGTCAGGTCGGCGCTGGCGGAGCGGGTCCGCTGCCAATCGGCGTCCTGCCAGTCGTAGGACGGCAGGCCGTGCACGACGGAGGCGGTCTGGGGGCGGAACTCGGCCTGGAAGGCGTAGGGATCGGATTTCAGCGGCAGCAGATCGCCGCCCGCCCCCTTGATCTCGAACTTGTAGCGCTGGCCGACGGTGGCGTGGGGAACGAAGATCTCCCACACGCCGGCTTCCGTCCGCTTGCGCATCGGCAGGCGCCGGCCGTCCCAGTCGCAGAAGTCGCCGACGACGCTGACCCGCCGTGCGTTGGGCGCCCAGACGGCGAAGGCCACGCCGGCCACCCCGTCGATCTCCCGCGGGTGGGCGCCCAGCCGCTCGAAGCTCTTGAGGTGCGTGCCCTCGGCCAGCAGATGGATGTCCAACTCGCCCAGGACGGACCAGAAGCGGTAGGCGTCCTCGAACTCCACCGTCGCCAGCGGGAATTGGACGCGCAGGCGGTAGCGGAAGCGCTCCTTGCGGTCGGGCAGAACGGCGACGAAGAAGCCCTCGTCATGGACCTTGTCGGCCTCGCCCGCCGGGTCGCCCGACGCGCTGTCGACCACCCAGAGCTTTTCCGCGCCGGGGATGAAGGCGCGGACCTCGACGGGCTGATCCTTGCCGGTCTGGTGCATGCCCAGGATCGCGAAGGGATCGCCGTGGTCGGCGCGGACGATGGCCTCGATGCCGCTGCTCAACGGCGACACGGCCTTCGGCGACGCTTCCTGCGCCTTGGCACGGTTTCCCGTTCGGATGTCGTTCGGCATCGGCTGACTTTCCCCTTACCCTTGCTCGTTCCTGGGGTGTGAACATAGCGCCGGGGCGTTTGTCACACCACGCCCGCGGCGTCCTATGTCCCGTTTCGGGTTTCGGCTCAGGACTCGCCGTCCAGAAGCCCCAGCACGCCCTTCACCGGAATGCCGATCCAGTTGGGCCGGTTGGCGGCCTCGTAGGCGATCTCGTACAGCGCCTTCTCCATCAGAAACAGCGCCAGCAGGCGGCGGTCGCCGGCGGTTCCGTCCGGCACGTCCGGGCAGGCCCCCATGGCGGCGCGGTAGGCCTCCAGGAAGCTCTGCATGCTGCGCCGCTCCCAATCGAGCGCCGCCTCCATCACGGCACCGGCCTCCTCCAGCGCGCCCGTCTCGTCGATCCGGAACAGCGCCGCCCAGGTGGCGTAGTTGAAGGAGCGCAGCATCCCCGCCACGTCGCGCAGCGGGCTGTGCTTGGCCCGGCGCTCCTCCAGCGACTTCGCCGGCTCGCCCTCGAAATCGATGATGTACCAGTCGTTCTGGGCGCGCAGCACCTGCCCCAGATGGTAGTCGCCGTGGATGCGCGTCTTGTCGCCCTGCGGCGGGGTGTCGGCCAGTTCGGCCAGCCGGTTCATCACGTCGGCGCGGCGGCCCAACAGGGATTCCGCCTGCTCGCGCACGGCGGGGGCCAGCCGGTCCAGCGCGCCGGGCAGCGCGGCGAAGGCGGCCTCGGCCTGACGGCGGGCGGCCTCGCCCCAGCCCTTCAGGTCGTCGGCGGTGACCGGTTCCGGATCGAAGGCCGGATCGCCGGTCCGCTTCGCCAGCGCGCAGTGAAGCTCCGCCGTGCGCTGGCCAAGCGTCGCCATCATGGCGGCGTGCATGCCGAAAGGTTCGCCCTCGGTCGGTTCCTCCGGATCGTGGGCGAGGCCGAGACGGATGTCGTCCAGCTCGCGCACCAGCGAATCGACGGTGCTGCTCCAGCCGTCGCCCTGATTGCGGACATAGCCCTGGAGAACGAACAGCGCGGTCGGCGTGCCGTCCTCCGCCACATGCTCGACGGAGCCGAGCAGAGGCGGCGTGTTCTGGAAGCCCGCGACCTCGGTCAGGAAGCGTCCGACCTCCAGCTCAGGATGGGCGCCGGGGGTCAGCCGGCGGAACGCCTTCAGCACGGCCTGGCTGCCGACCAGGATGGAGCTGTTGCTCTGCTCCACGCCGAGGCGGCGGATCTCCGTGTCGTCGTCCACCACGAGGTCGGCCATGCAGGCCGTGGGCGAGAAGCGCAGGTGCCCGTGCGACGCCGGGATCTCCCGTCCCTCGCGCAGGGCGGTCAGCAGGCTGCGGGTAAAGGCGTCGGCCTGCATGGCATCGTAGATGGCGCCGGTGCGCGGGCCGCGCCGGGCCTTGGCCAGCGTGAAGGGCAGCAGCGGCCAGCCGGTGTTGCCAGCGTTCTCCTCCCAGCTCATGGCGAGCGGCAGGAAGTAGGATTGCGTGCCGCCACCGGAAAGCTCGACCTCGGTGTGGAGCAGCATGAAGCCGTCGCCCGGCCCGTTCAGCCGCGCGGACACCGGAACATGCGCGCGCTCGATCCGGCGGTCCTTGGCGGCGAACCAGCGCTGCTGCGGCAAATAGGCCTGCAGAATGTCGCGCGCCAGCTCGGCCTCCGCACGCCCGCTGATCAGGCTCTTCCAGCCGTCGCGCACCACAATGGTCAGCAGGTCGGGCACCGGCTCCGGCATCGTCTCGTGCCAGGACGGCAGCGCCGCCTCGGCGGCCAGGGCGAACCAGTAGAAGCCGTAGGCGGGGATGGTCAGCAGGTAGGGCAGATCGCCGACCGGCGGGAAGACCGTGCGGCCCAGCATCTCCACCGGCACGCGGCCGCGGAACTGTTTCAGATCCAGTTCCACCGCCTGGGCGGAACGGGACAGGTTGGCCACGCAGAGGATGACCTCGTCGCCCTCTTCCGTCGAATGGCAGCGCAGATAGGCCAGAACCTTGCGGTTGCCCGGATAGAGGAGCTGGAAGCTGCCGCGCCCGAACGCCTTGTGCTGCTGGCGGACGGCGATCAGCCGCTTCATCCAGTTCAGCAGAGACGACGGGCTGCGCTGCTGCGCCTCGACATTGATGGCCTGGAAGCCGTAGATCGGGTCCTGGATCGCCGGCAGATACAGCCGCGCCGGGTCGGCGCGGGAGAAGCCGCCGTTGCGGTCGGGAGACCATTGCATCGGCGTGCGCACGCCGTCGCGGTCGCCGAGATAGATGTTGTCGCCCATGCCGATCTCGTCGCCGTAATAGAGCACCGGCGTGCCCGGCATGGACAACAACAGGCTCTTCAGCAGCTCGATCTTGCGGCGGTCGTTCTGGAGCAGCGGGGCGAGGCGCCGCCGGATGCCCAGGTTGATCCGCATGCGCCGGTCGGCGGCATAGAAGTCCCAGAGATAGTCCCGCTCCCGGTCGGTCACCATCTCCAGCGTCAGCTCGTCATGGTTGCGCAGGAAGATGGCCCACTGGCACTCGTCCGGGATGTCCGGCGTCTGGCGCATGATGTCGGCGATGGGGTGCCGGTCCTCCATGGCGACGGCCATGTAGATTCGCGGCATCAGCGGGAAGTGGAAGGCCATGTGGCATTCGTCGCCGCCCTTCTCCAGGTCGCCGAAGTAGGGCAGCACGTCCTCCGGCCACTGGTTCGCCTCGGCCAGAAGCATGCGGTCGCCATAGCCCTTGTCGATCTCCGTCCGGATGGCCTTCAGGACGTCGTGGGTTTCCGGCAGGTTCTCGTTGTTGGTGCCCTCGCGCTCCTTCAGGTAGGGCACGGCGTCGAGCCGCAGCCCGTCCACCCCCATGTCCAGCCAGAAGCGCATAACGTTCAGCACCTCCTGAAGGACCTTCGGGTTGTCGAAGTTCAGGTCGGGCTGGTGCGAATAGAAGCGGTGCCAGAAATAGGCCTGCGCCTCGGAATCCCAGGTCCAGTTGGACTTTTCCGTGTCGCAGAAGATGATGCGGGTGCCCTGGTACTTCTGGTCGGTGTCGGACCAGACGTAGAAATTGCGGTGGTTCGATCCCGGCTTGGCCTGACGGGCGCGCTGGAACCACGGGTGTTGGTCTGAGGTGTGGTTGATGACCAGTTCCGTGATGACGCGCAGGCCGCGGTCGTGGCATTCGCGCAGAAAGCGCTTGAAGTCCTGGAGATTGCCGTAGGACGGATTGACCGCCTTGTAGTCGGCGATGTCGTAGCCGTCGTCGCGCAGCGGCGAGGGGTAGAAGGGCAACAGCCACAGCGTGGTGACGCCAAGCTCCTGGATGTAGTCGAGCTTCTGCGTCAGGCCGGCGATGTCGCCGATGCCGTCGTTGTCGGCGTCGTAGAACGCCTTGACGTGAAGCTGATAGATGACCGCGTCCTTGTACCAGAGCGTGTCGTTCCGATCGATCCGGCCATTGTCCGAGTTCTTCATACCGCCCCGTCGCTCCGCTGGTCTGGTGGAGCGGGGCCACCGCACGGGCGGGGAATCCCGCGCCCATCCGGCAGCCGCGCCACATCATAAACCAGTTAGAGTTGGGTCCGTTCCACGGCAAAGGCAACGTTGGACGCGAAACCTGCGATGGCGGACCACCATCGGAGGCGGTGCCGGACTCAGGCGGAGACCCACCTTCGCTTGGTGCCCGGGGTCAGGCTGCGGTAGACGCCTTGGTCCTCTTCGATGAAGTGCGCGATCAGGCGGTGTTCGACCCAGTTGGTCAGTTCGTTGGGCGTGCAGAAGACGACGCCGTACGGCCCCTCGAACCGCAGGGCCAGCAGTTCTTCGGTGATCTGCCGGTGCAGGCGCTTGTGCTTCTCGACGGCGGCGCTCTTGGCGTCGATCCAGAACTGTTCCTCGTCGGAGAAATGCTCCTCCGTGTACTTCACCAGGGCGGCGAAGGCGTTCTGGATGATCTTGTAACCCTGCCCCGCTGCGACCGCCATGTGCAACAGCCCGGCCAGTTCCAGAAGGGTCCGGTGCTGTTCGTCGATGGACTCGTTTCCGACCGTGTATTCGGACTTCCACGGGAAGCGGGCGGATGGCTGCATGGGGGGGCCTGCCGACGAACGGCTGTGCTGAAGGTGCGGGGAACGCCGCAAGATAGCATCCCAAACCGCCCGCCGGGGTCGGACAACTTGCCGCAAATCGAATCCCCGCCCAACGCGATAAATACAATTTTCGGCAAATTACTACAAAAGCGCCGGATCAGCCTTTTACCGGCTTCGTCATGTAAGTCATGCCGCCACCGTAGGAGGCCAGCTTGGCCGCCAGCCCGGCCCCACCGTCATGAGGAAAAAATCCTTGCGCGTCCCAGAAGGCCCGCGCGCCGGGGGTGGAGGTCAGGGCCAGCCAGGGAAACCCCTGCCGCGCCGCCAGCGCGTTCATGCGCTCCAGGGCGGCGACTCCCAACCCCAGCCCCCGTGCCGCGGGCAGCAGAGCGACGTCGTGCAGATAGAGGCAGTCCGGCACCGCCGGCAGCGCGCCGAGCGACGAATCGAGCGGCGGCGGAACGCCCAGCCGCCCCGGATGCATGACGATATAGCCGATGCCGAGTCCATCCGCCTCCGCTATGGCGCAGCCCTCCGGGTAGAGGGCCAGACGCTCGGCGAAGACAGCGCGGTCTTCCGGGTAATCGGGGTGCACGATCTCGGCGATGGCCATCATACGGTCCAAGTCCGTCGCTTCCATGGCGCGCCATCCCGCGTTCATCCGCATTCTCCCATCCTTCCCGCCCTTTCAAGCCTTCCAGCCCAGCATCCGGGCGCGCTATGGTGACCGTTCGCACACCAGCCGACCGGAGGACCACCCATGACCGACACCGCCGCGGCGAGCCTGCTGCCCAAGGTGCGGACCATCGCCCACGAAGCGGGTCAGGTGATCCTGCGCTTCTACAACGACGGCATCGACGCCGCCACAAAGGTCGACGGCAGTCCGGTCACCCAGGCCGATCTGGCCGCCGAGCATGTCATCACCCCGGCCCTGCACCACATCGCCCCCGGCATCCCGGTGGTGGCGGAGGAGGCCGTGGCCGCCGGGCACCGGCCGGACATTTCCGGCGGACGCTTCTGGCTGGTCGATCCGCTGGACGGCACCAAGGAATTCATCAGCCGCAACGGCGAGTTCACCGTCAACATCGCCCTGATTGAGGGCGGGCATCCGGTTCTGGGCGTCGTCTACGCGCCGGCCACGGGCGATCTTTACGCCGCCTGCGGAGCGGGCACCGCCGTCCATTGGGTGGAAGGCCGCCATGACTATCCGATCCAGGTCCGCAAGCCGCCCCCCGACGGCCTGACCGTGGTCGCCAGCCGCTCCCACGGCAGCGGCAGCGAACTGGAGAGCTTTCTGGCCGGCTATACGGTGAAAAACCGGGTGACCTGCGGCAGTTCCTTGAAGTTCTGCACGGTGGCGTCGGGCAAGGCCGACCTCTACCCCCGCTTCGGCCCGACCAGCGAATGGGACACCGCCGCCGGCCACGCCATCCTCGCCGCCGCCGGCGGGCGGGTGGAGCAGCCCGACGGCTCGCCCTTTCTCTACGGCAAGGCCGACATCCTGAACCCCCATTTCGTTGCGTATGGATGGTGACGACTCTGTGTGAGGCGGCTGTCGCGGTTCTGACCACCGCGGCGCCGCTGGAGAAGGTGCGCCTGACGCGGGATTACGCCGCGGCGTGGCGCGACGGACGCATCACCGGGTTCGGCGCGCTGGTCCCGCCGGAGCGCCCCGCCCGTCCGGAGCGCCCCCCGCTGATGCTGCCCCGCGACATGCCCAAGCGCGGGCGCGGCGGTAGTGCGCAGAACCGCGTCGCCCTGCTGCACGCGCTGGCCCACATCGAGCTGAACGCCATCGACCTCGCCTGGGACATCGTGTGCCGCTTCGTCGGCGAGGGGATGCCCAAGGGATTCACCGACGACTGGGTGCAGGTCGCCGACGACGAGGCCCGGCATTTCCAGATGCTGGAGGAGCGGCTGAACCAGCTCGGTTCCGGCTATGGCGAGTTGCCGGCCCATGACGGGCTGTGGCAGGCCGCCACCACCACCGCGCACGACCTCGCCGCCCGGTTGGCCGTGGTGCCGATGGTGCTGGAGGCGCGCGGGCTCGACGTGACCCCTGAAACCGTCCGCCGCCTGGGCGAATTCGGCGACGCGGAGAGCGCCGCCCTGCTCCAGATCATCCACGACGAGGAGATCACCCACGTCGCCGCCGGACGCCGCTGGTTCGGCCATCTCTGCGCCAAGCGCGGCGTGGACCCGGTGGAGACGTGGCAGGATCTGGTGAAGCGGTATTTCCGCGGCGGCCTGAAGAAGCCCTTCAACGTGACCAGCCGCCAAGCCGCCGACTTCGGCCCGGAATTCTACGAGCCGATCGCGGAGTGACGCCCGTATCGTTCGCGCCCCTCTCCCGTGTCTGGAGAGGGGCGGCTGATTCACCCCCGCAGCAGCTTCGGATTGGCGATGCTCAGCCGGGCCTGGACGATCTCCTCCAGGCATTCCATCAGCACGTCCTGGCCGTCGTGATCGAAGTCGCCCGCGGCGATCTCGATGCACAGCCGGTGCTGAAGTGCCTCCACCCGCTGGCGTAGGTCGGCGCCGGACAGGCTGTCGTCGGCGTCCTCGCCGTAGAGCAGGGCCAGCGCCGCCAGCATGGCGTGGCCGGCCTCGTCCGCGCCGGCCAGTTCGCGCTGCACGATGCCGAGTGCGTTGGCGATCATCAGCGCCGTGTAGCGCTGGGCCGGTGGAATGTGGGGAAGCAGGTCGGTGCGGAAGGTCTCCGCGACGATGCTCAGCAACTCCTGGGCGTCGGGGCTGGTGCGCATCAGGCGACCCTTTCTTCGCCGGCATCGCCGGACGGTTCGGCACCGACCGCCGCCGGGGCGGAGACCGTCAGCCCCAGCCCATGGATGTGGCGCAACAAGTCCAACTCGATCTCCGGCAGCATCCGCCCGGTCAAAGCCAGCTCCAGCGACGGCTCCTCGCCGGAGGTATGGCGGCGCTCCTGCAGGACCGCGATGGCCGCCCAGCGCATGTAGGCGGCGGTTTCCCAATAGGCGACCGCCTGCGGGTCCACCCGGCGGCCCGACGTCTCCTCATAGCCGGCGTAGAAATCCTCCCGCCCGGCCAGCCCGCCCGCCTCGCGGTCGTGGCGCCCGAACCGCCAGGAGCGGGCGCAGAACCAGCCCAGATCCTCCATGGGATCGCTGAATCCCGCAAACTCCCAATCCAGGATGGCGGTCAGCCCGCCGTCCTTCACCAGATAGTTCCCGGTGCGGTAGTCGCGGTGGCACAGCACCAGATCGCCCGGCGGCGGCGCGTGAATCTCCAGCCAGCGCAGGCCCCAGGCCAGAACGGCGTCGCGCAGCGCCAGATCGCCCAGCCAGTCGCGGTAGGCGTGGACGCAGTCGAGCGCCGGCGATGCGGCCGGCACCGGCAGGTCCTCCAGCCCCGGCGTGTCCGGCCCGGCCTTGTGCAGGCGGCCCAACTGCCGGCCAAGCTCGCGGGCGAGGCCGCGCTGCGGTTGGTCGGCCTTCACCACCTTGTGCCCGGCCCCGATGCCCTCGGCGCGGCGCATGATGTAGAAGTCGGCGCCGAGAACCGCCGGGTCGCCGCAGGCGGCGATGGGTTCCGGCGCCGCCACCCCGGCGCCGAAGGCGGCGCGCAGCACGGCGAACTCCTGCGCCTTGGAAATGCTGGCCTTCATGCCGGACGCCGTTGCACCGCCGCCGGGCTGGGCACGCAACACGCAGGCGTGCCGACCGGCCTGCGGCCCGCCGTCGATGTCCAGAGTCACCGCAAGGTTGAGCGAGATGGCTCCCCCGCCGAGCGTGCCTTCGTCGGCCACCGACACGCGCGTCGCGCCGGTCGCCCCGGCCAGCCACGATTCCAGCCGCGGCCGGCTTTCCCCGTCGATCAGTGCGCCCATCCCATCACCCCCAGGCCCAGAAGCCGTCGCCCTCGTCCATGTAGAATCGCGCCAGGACCATCTTGTGGACCTCCGACGCCCCGTCCACCAGCCGGGCCTGCCGGGCGTAGCGGTACATCCACTCCAGCGCCGTGTCCTTCGAATAGCCCCTGGCCCCGCAGAGCTGGATGGCCGTGTCCACCGCCTTGTGCAGCGTGTCGGCGACATGGACCTTGGCCATCGACACCTCCTTGCGGGCGAAGTCGCCGCGGTCGAGCTGCCACGCCGCCTTCATGATCAGCAGCCGCCCGATCTCGATCTGCATGGCGACGTCGCCCATCATCCACTGCACGCCCTCGTGCCCGGCGAGCGTGGTGCCGAAGCTCTCGCGCTCGCGCACATAGGCGGCGGCGATTTCCATGGCCCGCTTCGACAGGCCGGTCCAGCGCATGCAATGGGTCAGCCGCGCCGGGCCGAGGCGGATCTGCGTCGCCTTCAACCCGTCGCCGATGTTCATCAGGACGTTCTCGTCAGAAACCTCCAGCCCGTCGAAGCGCAGTTCGCAATGACCGCCATGCTCCTCCGGCCCCATGATCGGGATGCGGCGGACGATCTCCCAGCCGGGCTGGTCCTTGTCGAACAGGAAGGCGGTCAGCCCCTTGCGCTTGTCGTCGGAGGTGCGGGCGATCAGGATGAAGTGCTGCGCCTCGCCCGCCCCGGTGATGAACCATTTGTGGCCGGAAATCACCCAGCGGTCGCCCTTCCGCTCCGCCCGCGTCTTCATCATCGAGGGGTCGGAGCCGCCGCCGGGATGCGGCTCGGTCATCACGAAGGCGGAGCGGACCGTGCCGTCGATGATGGGCTGGAGCCAGCGCTCCTTCTGCGCCTCGGTCGCGACCTTGTTGAGAAGCTGCATGTTGCCGTCGTCGGGGGCGGCGCAGTTGAAACAGACCGGCCCGAAGATGGAACGGTTCATCTCCTCGTAGGCGGCGGCCATGCCAACGATGCCCAGCCCTTGTCCGCCACGCTCCTTCGGCATTTGCGGCGCCCACAGCCCGGCGGCCTTCACCTCCCCGCGCAGGCGCTCCAGCAGGGCGGGCGCGATGTTCTCATGCGCGTCGTAGGAGGCCGGGTCCGCTTCCAGCGGCAGGATGCGCTCCTCCACGAAGGCGCGCACGCGGCGGCGGAACTCCTCGATCGGCGGGGGCAGGCTGAAATCCATCGGTTCGGGTCCTCTCCGTCGTTTTTCTTGATTACAAGGTGCTGACCAGATGCCCGCCGTCCACCGGCACCACCGCCCCGGTCATGTAGGCCGAGGCGTCGGAGCAGAGCAGCAGCAGCGGTCCGTCGAGGTCCGAGAGCCGCCCCAGCCGCCGCTGCGGCACCCGCCGGATCAGCGCCTGCCCGGCGTCGGTCGCCAGGAAATCGCGGTTCAGGTCGGTTTCCATGTAGCCGGGGGCCAGCGCGTTGACGCGGATGCCGTAACGCGCCCATTCCAGGGCCAGCGCCTGGGTCATCTGCACCAGCCCGGCCTTCGACGCGGTGTAGGCCACGACATGGCCGGCCACCCGCAGCCCGAGGATGGAGGCGATGTTGACGATCGACCCGCCCCGCCCCTGCTCCCTCATCACGCGCGCCGTCTCCTGCGCGGTGAGGAAGGCGCCTTTCAGGTTGGTGTCGATGACGCGGTCCCACTCCTCCTCCGCGTAATCCAGCGCGGGCTTGGCGACGGTGGCGCCGGCGTTGTTGATGAGGATATCCAGCCCGCCGAGCGCGCCCGCCGCCTCGCGGACGCCGGTGCGGACGGAGGCGGCGTCGGTGACGTCCAGCGGCACGGCGATGGCCTGCCCGCCGGCCGCTTCGATTTCGGCGACGGCGGCGTCCAGGCTCTCGCGCCGCCGCGCGGCCAGAGCGACGCGGGCGCCCGCCGCGGCCAGCACACCGGCGAAGTGGCGGCCCAGGCCGGCGGAGGCCCCGGTGACCAGGGCGGTGCGGTTGGTGAGGGAGAGGGTCATAGGGGTCCTGGGTTTATGAAGGTGGGGTTCATGCTGTCTCTTATACACATCTGACGCTGCCGACGATTATACGC
>NZ_JAUQTX010000083.1:0-24633 GCF_059803775.1 Azospirillum sp. UFLA03-27
GTGGGCTCGGAGATGTGTATAAGAGACAGAAGCATTACGGCCTTTACGGCTTCACGGCTCGGGGCGGAAAGGGCCGCTGATGAGGCGGCGCAGGCCGGCGAACAGGGTCAGCCCGCCCGACACCACCCCGACATAGACGAACAGCGCGTCATGCCCGAACCACTCCATGGCCGCCGTCGCCAGCAGCGGCCCGAGCGCCGCCCCCAACGCCCAGGCGAGCAGCAGCGCGCTGGCCAGCGGCACCGTCTCCTCCACCGTCACATGGTCGTTGGCGTGGGCCACGCAGATCGCGTAGAGCGACAGGGCGGCGCTGCCCCACAGGGTGAACAGGCCGAGCAGGACGGTCTGCGGCGCCGCCCCGCCGGGCGGGTTGGCGAAGGCGGCGATCAGGAAGGCGGCGACCATCGCCACCGCGGACACCGCGAAGATCACCAGCCGCCGATCGTGGCGGTCCGACAGCCGGCCGATCGGCCATTGCAGCACCACGCTGCCGACCTGGATGCCCGACATGATCAGCGCGACCCCGGCGGCGGGCAGGGCCAGCCCGGCGAGCCAGGCCGGGCCGATGCCGGTGACCGCGGTGTTGCACAGGCCCACCATCAGACAGCCGGCGAAGGCCACCGGCGCCCGCCGCACATACTGCCAGGGCGAGGGCGCCGGCCCCTTCGGCGCGGCGATGGCCGGCGGGCGGATCACCGCCACCGGCACCAGCGACAGGCCGTAGCAGCCCGCCGCCAGCACGGTCAGCCAGAGCGCCGAGAGGTCCGGGCTGGCGAGCAGCATCTGGCCGCCGATCACCGCCACCTTGCAGGCGATCATGTAGAGGGAGAAGACGCTGCCCCGCGATCCCGGCGGCGACAGGGTGGCCAGCCCGCTTTCCGCGACGGTGAGCATCCCGACATAGGACACCCCCATCAGCAGCCGCAGCCCGACCCAGGCCTGGGCGTCGGGCAGCAGGTTCAGCAGCAGCGTGGCGGCGGCGGCGAGCAGGCCGAAGGCGGCGAAGGACCACACCCCGCCCACCCGGCGGATCATCCAGGGCGCCGCCCAGCAGCCCAGCACGAAGCCGACCGAATAGGCCGATGCCACCGCCCCGACGACCAGCGGCGGTGCCGCCGCCTCGGCGAGGCGGAGCGGCAGCAGGATTTGCAGGATGCCGTTGGCGACCTGGATGACGCAGACGCCGAGGATCAGCGCGGCCAGCACCATGAGCGGCGAGGCGGGCGCCCGTTGGGTGTGGGGCAAGATGGACGGGGCGTCAGTGGTTGCCGGGCAGGGTGTCCAGCGGGTCGTCGGCCGCCGGCTGCGGACGGGCGCCGGCGAGATGGCCGTCCACCAGCGCGCGCAGGAAGCCGCGGGTGCGCTCCTGCACCGGGTTGGTGAAGATCTGCTCCGGCGAACCGGACTCGACGATGCGCCCGTCGGCCATGACGACCACGGTGTCGGCGACCTCGCGGGCGAAGCCCATCTCGTGGGTCACCACCATCATGGTCATGCCTTCCTCGGCCAGCGTCTTCATAACCTGGAGCACCTCGCCGACCAGCTCGGGGTCGAGCGCGGAGGTCGGCTCGTCGAACAACATCACCTTGGGCTTCATGGCGAGCGCGCGGGCGATGGCGGCGCGCTGCTTCTGCCCGCCCGACAGGGTGGACGGATAGACGTCGGCCTTGTCGCCCAACCCGACCTTGCGCAGCAGCCCCATGGCCAGCTCCCGCGCCTCGGCCTTGGCCATGCCGCGCACCACGACGGGGGCGCGCATGACGTTCTCCACCGTGGTCATGTGCGGAAACAGGTTGAAGGACTGGAAGACCATGCCCGTCTCGGCGCGCAGCGCGTTCAGCTCCTTGTCGGGCAGCGGCTTGCCGTCGGCGATGATGGTGCGGTGGTTGATGCGGATCTCGCCGCGGTCGGCGATCTCCAGGCAGTTGCAGCAGCGCAGCAGCGTGCTCTTGCCCGAACCGGACGGGCCGATGACCACGGTGGTGCGCGACGGCGGCACGGTCAGGCTGACGTCCTTCAGCACCTCGGTGCTGCCGAAGCTCTTGTAGACGTTGCGGATCTCGATCACCGGCTTACCCTCTTTCCACGGTCATGCGCTTTTCGATCTGGCGCAGGATCCAGGTGGCCGCGTTGGTCAGCACGAAATAGATCAGCGCCACCGCGATGTAGACCTCCAGCGCGCGGAAGCTGGTGGAGATGATCCGCTGCCCCTCGCGCATCACGTCGTCGATGGTCAGCAGCGACACCAGCGCCGAATTCTTGATCAGCGCGATGGTCTCGTTGCCCAGCGGCGGCAGCATGCGGCGGAAGGCCTGGGGCAGAACCACCTCCCACATCGCCTCGCGGTAGGACATGCCGAGCGAGCGGGCGGCTTCCATCTGGCCGCGGTCGATCGACTGGATGGCGCCGCGCACCACCTCCGACACGTAGGAGCCGCTGTAGATGCCGAGCCCGATCACGCCGCACAGCCACGCCGGCAGCAGGATTCCGAACTGCGGCAGGCCGAAGAACAGCAGGAAGAGCTGCACCAGCAGCGGCGTGCCGCGGATGAAGGCGACATAGGCCGACGCGATGCCGTACAGCACGCGCCGCGCCGGGTTGAGGCGGATGATGCCGACGAGCAGGCCAAGCACGGCGCTGAGCAGGAAGGCCGCCGCGGTCACCTCGATGGTGACCACGGTGCCCTTCAGCAGCTCCGGCAACCCTCCCCAGACGGGGGCGAAGTCGAGCGTCACGGGAGGGGTCCTCCGTTCACAAGGATATCGATCACTTCTTGGCTTCGAACCACTTGTCGATGAGCTTCTGGTAGGTGCCGTCGGCCTTCAGCTTGGTGATGGCGGCGTTCACCTTGGTCACCAGCTCGGTGTTCTCCTTGCGCATGGCGAAGCCGTAATCCTCGGTGGTGAGCTGGTCGTCCAGCACCTTCACGGTCGGATGCGTCTGGGCGTAGAGCTTGGCGGCGGGCTTGCCGGTCACCGCGACGTCGGTGCGTCCGGTCTCGACCTGCCCGAACATCTCGGCGTTGGTCTCGACCTCGACGATCTTCGTCTTCGGGAAATGCTCCTTCAGATGGACGACCGACTTGGTGCCGATCTGCACGGCGGCGGTCTTGCCTTCAAGGTCGGCCGGGCCCTTCACGGCGGTGTTGTTCGCCTTGACCATGATGACGAGGCCGCCCGGATAGTAGGTGTCGGAGAAGGCGACCACCTTGCGGCGCTCCTCGGTGATGTACATGGCCGAGGCGATCATGTCGAAGCGGTTGGCCATCAGGCCGGGGATCAGGCCCTTGAAGTCGATGTCCACCCACTCGACGCCCTTGGTGGCGCCCAGCTCCTTGGCGATGGCCTCGACCAGCTCGATGTCGAAGCCGGTCTTCTTGCCGTCCTGCGAGAATTCGAAGGGCGCGAAGGTGGCGTCCACGCCGACGCGGAAGGTGCCGTTCTGCTTGATCGAGGCGATCACCGCGTCCTCGGCGCGCGCCGGGACGGACCCGGCGCCGACCACGGTGACGACCGCGGCGGCGGCGAAGGAGGCGGCGGCGAGAAACTTACCAAAGGACTTCATGGGTCGGAATTTCCCTGTTCGTTGCGCCTGCGTTGCCAGTTTCGGACGCCGGGGAACCCCCTTGCGCAGCGAGCGGCTTGGCAGCGCCGTGTTTTGCCTATAAAACATATGTTGCCCAGGGAAAACGGTCGCGTCAACGCCGTTTGTCATACTGGAGCATGTCGGACACCCTATGGCAACGCTGGTGTTGCGGCCAAGTACCGCGAACGACGCGGAAGCCGGGGGCGGCCGAACAGGGACGCAGAAAGTTTTGCTGACAAAACACTTGTCGCACGGGAGAGAGGAAATGGACGTTTTCGGGTTTCGCGCCGCGCGCCGTCCGGTGCTGATCAGCCTGCCCCATGTCGGCACGGCGCTGCCGGACGGATTCATCGGCCGGCTGGTGCCGGAGGCGCAGGGCCTGCCCGACACGGACTGGCACCTGCCGCGACTCTACGACTTCCTGGAGGATCTCGGAGTCGGGGTGATCCAGGCGCGCTTCTCGCGCTACGTCGTCGACCTGAACCGCCCCAGCAACGACACGCCGCTCTACAGCGGCGCCACCACGGGCCTGTGCCCGACCACCCTGTTCGACGGGGCGCCGCTGTACCAGCCGGGCGCCGAACCGGACGCGGCGGAGGTGGCCGAACGGGTCACCCGCTACTGGGCGCCCTACCACGACGCCATCACCGCGGAGATGACCCGGCTGCGCGACCAATTCGGGCGGGCGGTGCTGTTCGACGCCCATTCCATTCGCTCCGTCGTGCCGCGGCTGTTCGAGGGGCGGCTGCCCGACCTGAACATCGGGACCAACGACGGGCGCAGCGCCGATCCCGTGCTGAGCGACCGGCTGGTCGCGGTCGGCGCGGATGCCGGAGCTGACGGCTTTACCCATGTCCTCAACGGGCGCTTCAAGGGCGGCCACATCACCCGCCATTTCGGGCGCCCGTCCGAGGGCTGGCACGCCGTGCAGCTCGAGATGGCGCAGGTGACCTACATGGAGGAGGATGCGCCCTTCGCCTTCGACGAGGCGCGCGCCGCGCGGATTCGTCCGCATCTCCGGCGCTTCATCGGGGCGATGGCCGAATGGGCTGAGGAGCGGGCGTGATGGAGGCGGCGATGGACAGCGTGATGGGGGACGGCATGAACGGACTGTTCTGCGAACGGGCGCTGCTGCCCGACGGCTGGGCCTCGAACGTGGCGCTGCGCTTCGACGCGCGGGGCACGCTGACGGCGGTGGAACGGGACGCCTCCGCAGAGGGCCTGCCCCAGGCCGCTGGGCCGGTGATCCCCGGCATGCCCAACCTGCACAGCCACGCCTTCCAGCGCGCCATGGCCGGGCTGACCGAATACGCCGGCGCGTCGGAGGACAGCTTCTGGACGTGGCGCGACGCCATGTACGGCTTCGTCCGCCGGATGACGCCGGAGGCGGCGGAGGCCGTCGCGGCGCTGCTCTACATGGAGATGGCGAAGCAGGGCTACACGGCGGTGGCGGAGTTCCACTACCTCCACCACAGTGCCGACGGGCGCCCCTACGCCGACCGGGCGGAGATGTCGCGCCGCATCCTGGCCGCCGCCGACACGGCCGGGATCGGCCTGACCCATCTGCCGGTGCTCTACGCCCACAGCGGCTTCGGCGGCAAGCCACCGTCTGACGGGCAGAAGCGCTTCATCAACGACGTGGACGGGCTGCTGTCCATCGTCTCCGCCATGCAGAAGGCGATGGGCACGGAGCGGGCGGGCCGCCGCACCGGTCTCGCCCTGCATTCGCTGCGCGCGGTGACGCCGGAGGAGATGCGCGACGCGCTGGCCGGCCTCGACGCGCTCGACCCCGGCGCGCCCATCCACATCCACATCGCCGAGCAGACGGCGGAGGTGGACGACTGCGTCGCCTGGAGCGGCAAGCGCCCGGTGGAATGGCTTCTGGAGAACGCCCCGGTCGGGCCGCGCTGGTGCCTCGTCCACGCCACGCACGTGACCCCGGCCGAGGTGGATGGCATGGCGGCAAGTGGCGCGGTGGCCGGTCTCTGCCTGACGACCGAGGCCAATCTGGGAGACGGGCTGTTCCCCGCCATCCCCTTCCTGGCGCAGGGCGGGCGGTTCGGCGTCGGGTCGGACAGCCACATCAGCGTGTCCGCGGCGGAGGAACTGCGGCTTCTGGAATACGGCCAGCGGCTGGTGCAGCGGCGGCGCAACGTGCTGCGCATCGGGGATTGCCCGTCCATCGGCGGCGGCCTCTACCGGGCGGCGGTGGCCGGCAGCGCGCAGGCATTGGGCCAGCCAGTGGCCGGCGGCGGGATTCAGGTGGGCCAGCCCGCCGACCTCGTCGTGCTTGACGCCGACAACCCGAAACTGCTTTCTCGGACCGACGACAGCCTCCTGGACGCCTATGTCTTCGCCAGCGACGGGCACGCCGTGCGCGACGTGGTCGCCGCGGGGCGGACCGTGGTACGCGAGGGCCGCCACGTCCGGGAGGACGCCATCCTGGCCGCCTACCAGCGCGCCATCGAGGGGTTGCGTCGGGACACATGAGCGAGACCGATCCGAACACCTACATCGCCCCGGCGCTGCAGCGCGGGCTGGCCATCCTGGAGCTGTTCACGCCGCAGCGCCGGACCCTGTCCCTGACCGACATCGCCAAGGCGCTGGGGATCGGGCGGGCCTCGGCCTACCGGCTGGTCTTCACGCTGGAGCATCTCGGCTACATCGGGCGGGTGGGGGACGGCAAGTCCTACCGCCTCGCGCCGCGGTCGATGCAGCTCGGCTATCATTACCTGTCGGGGCTGGACGGGATCGAGGTGGCGATCCCCTACATCGACGGGCTGCGCGACAGCACGCAGATCTCGGCCCACATGGCGGTGCGCGACGGGACGGAGATCGTCTACGTCTACCGCGCGCACTCGCACATGACGCTGTCCAGCAACATCGCGGTCGGCTACCGCCTGCCGGCCCACGCCACCGCGATGGGGCGGATGCTGCTGAGCGGCCTCACCGACGAGGCCGTCGCGCAGCTCTACACCGGCGTGCGGCTGGACCGCTACAGCGACACCACGGCGGTCACGCTGACCTCGCTCATCCAGGAGGTGGCGGAGGACCGCAAGCGCGGCTGGACGATGAACCGCTCCTCTTTTGTGTCGGGGATCGTCGCCATTGCGGCGGCCATCCGCGACCACCGGGGTGAGGTCATCGCCGCCATCAACCTCTCCGGCCCCAGCGCCGTGATGGACCAGCCCGCCACGCTCGACCATCTGCGGACCAAGGTGGTGGAGACGGCGGACGCGATCTCGCACCAGCTCGGCTACCTGCCGCGCGGCTGAGCGGCAACTGCCCAATTGACCCTCGCCCCAGAGGGGAGAGGGGATGTCTTTTCCCGGGACGTAGAACGCGGCATTCTGACCGGGTCGGAAGATTGCACGGGGAAGCCCTATGCGTGCGCATCGCAACGCCCTGCGGATCGCTCTTGTGGCGACGGTCGCATGGGGAGGCACCGCCCTCGCCGCAGAATCCGCCGGCCCCTCCTTCCCCTGCGCCACGGTGGAGAAGGGCAGCATCGAACAGATGGTCTGCACCGACGCCGGCCTGTCGGCGCTCGACCGCAAGCTGGCCGGCGTCTATGGCGAAGCCACGGGCAAGGCGGCGAACGAACACCCTCCGGTGCTGAAGGCGGAGCAGCACGGCTGGATCAAGGGCCGGAACGACTGCTGGAAGGCCGACGACCGCCGCGCCTGCGTCGGGGAGCAGTACCGCCTGCGCATCGCCGAGCTTCAGGCCAGATACCGGCTGGTGCCCGCCATCGGCCCGGTCCGCTTCGCCTGCGACGGCCAGGCGGGCAACGAGCTGACCGCCACCTTCTTTGAGACCGACCCACCGACGATGATCGCCGAGCGCGGCGACGCCGTATCGCTGATGGTCGGACAGCCAGCGGCGTCCGGCGCCCGCTACCAGGGCCGCAACGAGAGCTTTTGGGAGCATCAGGGCGAAGCGCGGGTGACCTGGGGCTACGGCGCTCCGGAGATGACCTGCCGGAAGGTGCCGTAACCCCTCAACCTAACTCCTCACGCGGGTTCCTTTAGCCGCGCGCCGCGACGCGGGCGAGGACGGCGCAGGCCCCCGGCCCGGTCTCCAGCGTGGCGGCGGTGTCGTCCAGACGGGCGGTCCAGCCCGGCGACACGCGCGCCACGCTGTCGCCGGTGCGCAGGATCACCTCGCCGGCCAGCGCATGGACCAGCGCCACGCCGCCGGCCGGGATGTCCGCGGCTTTGTCGGCCGGCAGGATGTCGAGCCGGGCGTCGGCCCGCTCGCGGTCGAAGATCAGGTTGAAGTCGCGGATCGGCCCGTCCAGCAGGGCGCAATCCACCGCTGCGTCGCCGGAGAAGCGGAAGGGGGCGGTGCGGTTGGTCACGGTCGCCGGGACGCCGTCCACGGTCAGCCGCATGCCGGCCCCCTCGACCACGGCGATCAACCGCTCGTAGCCGGTGAAGGCGGAGAAGGGGCCGGCCTCCGCCACGTCGGCGATGCTGACCCGCCACAGGAAGCGGCCGGCGGCGCCGGGCAGCTCCTGGAGGGCAATTTCGGTGGTCGTGCCGCCGCCGTTCTTCCAGGGCATGCGGCGGTAGCGGGCGGGGTCGAGAAGAGAAACAGCCATAAGAATCCTCGCGGGACGGGGGAGGGCGTCCGGCCCATCCCCCGTCCCTTGTCCTCGTGTGCGTGTCTGCGGCGCCGATGGGCGGTGCGTCAGGCGTCCCCAAGCGACTGGGTCAGGCCCCGGTGCTTGAGGAGTGCCTCAATGCGCGGCTCGCGTCCGCGGAAGGCGGTGTACAGCTCCATCGGGTCGCGGGTGTCGCCCGACGAATAGATCGTCTTCAGCTTCGCCGCAAGGTCCGGGTCGAAGGGGTTGCCGGTTTCCAGGAACGCCTCGAACCCGTCGGCGTCCAGCACCTCAGCCCACAGATAGGCGTAATAGCCCGCGGCGTAGCCGCTGCCGGCGAACAGATGCTGGAAATGGGTCGGGCGATGGCGCACGGCGATTTCCGCCGGCATGCCGATCTTGTCCAGCACCGACCGCTCGAAGGCGGCGACATCCGTGTCGGCGGCGTCGCTCCGGGTATGGAACTCCAGATCGAGCAGCGCTGCCGCGGTGT
Source organism: Azospirillum sp. UFLA03-27 (assembly GCF_059803775.1). Lineage (NCBI taxonomy): Bacteria > Pseudomonadati > Pseudomonadota > Alphaproteobacteria > Rhodospirillales > Azospirillaceae > Azospirillum > Azospirillum sp. UFLA03-27. Next base: position 8,685 of record NZ_JAUQTX010000083.1, read on the forward strand.
ATTCTACCGTGCCGAAGCCCTGGTTGAAGTTGCGGGCGGCGAGCAGGCGGCGCAGCAGATCCTGCGGGATCGGCTCCCCGGTCTGGTGATGGCGGGCGTAGGTGGACAGCGTTTCCGGAACCGCCAGCCAGTGCTCGTAGATTTGCGAGGGCAGTTCCACGAAGTCGCGGCGGACCGAGGTGCCGGACTGGCTCGGGTAGCGCACGTTGCTGAGACAGCCATGCAGGAAATGGCCGAACTCGTGGAACAGCGTCTCGGCGTCGTCGAAGCTGAGGAGCGTCGGTTCGCCCTTCGAGAAGTTGTTGTTGTTGACGATGATCGGCGACACCGCCCCGTCAAAAGTCTCCTGGTCGCGGTAGCTGCTCATCCAGGCGCCGGACCGCTTGGCGGAGCGGGCAAAATTGTCGTGCAGGAAGAGGCCGACATGCCGCCCGTCCTTTTCCGTCACCTCGTAGACGCGGACGTCGGGATGGTAGACCGGCAGGTCGGGCCGCTCGGTGAAGGTCAGCCCAAACAGGCGCCCGGCGGTGTCGAAGGCCGCGCGCACCATGTTCTCCAGCACGAAGTAGGGCTTCACCTCCGCTTCGTCGATGTCGTACTTGGCCTGCCGGACCTTCTCCGCGTAGTAGCGCCAGTCCCAGGGGGCGATCGGCTCGTTCATGCCCTCCGCGCGGGCGCAGTCCTGAAGCTCTGCGCGCTCGGCGGCGGCCTTCTCCTTGGCCGGACCCCAGACCTGCAGCAGCAGCCGCTCGACGGCGGAGGTGTCCTTCGCCATGCTGTCGTCCAGCTTGAAGTCGGCGTAGCTGGCATAGCCCATCAGCTTCGCCTGCTCGGTGCGCAGCGCGACGATCTCGCGGATCAGCGGGCGGTTGTCGTGCTCGCCCTCATGCTCGCCGCGGCGGATCCAGGCCTCGTAGGCCACCTGACGCAGGTCGCGGCGGGCCGAGAAGGTCAGGAACGGCTCCACCAAGGAGCGGGCCAGCGTGATGACGTACTTGCCCTCCTGCCCGCGCTCCTTGGCGGCCTGGGCGGCGGCGTTGCGAGCGAAGTCGGGCAGGCCGGCGAGGTCGCTCTCCTCCAGCACGAGTTGCCAGTCCTTCTCGTCGTGCAGCACGTTCTGGCCGAACAGCGTGTGCAGGGTCGCCAGCCGCTCGGTGATCGCGGTCATCCGCGCCTTGGCGTCCGGCGGCAGCAGCGCGCCGCTGCGCACGAATCCCAGATGCTGGCGCTCCAGCAGGCGCAACTGGTCGGGGGCGAGGTCCAGCGTCGCGCGCCGCTCATACAGCTCGGCGACGCGGGCGAACAGCGCCGGGTCCAGCGCGATGCGCATGGAATGCTGGGCGAATTTCGGCGCGTAATCGCGGGCGATGGTCTCCAGCGCGTCGGTGGTGTTGCTGGAGTTCAGGTTCCAGAACACGCCGCCGACCCGGTTCAGGAAGCGCCCGCTGCGCTCCATCGCCTCGATGGTGTTGGCGAAGGTCGGGGCGTCGGGGTTTCCGGTGATCGCCGCGATCTCCGCGATGTTCTCCGCCATGCCATGGTCGAAGGCGGGCGGAAAATGCTCGGCCTGGATGCGGTCGAAGGGCGGCAGGCCGAAGGGCGTGGTCCAGGTTTCGAAGAACGGGTTGCTCATCAAGGCCCCTTGCTGACCGGAAACGGAAGACATGCAAGGACATGGTGCCGCAACCGGTCCGTCGCCACAACACGCCGGTCGCCGCAAGGCGCATCCCAGAGCGGCGAAAAAGGAAGGAACCGCGGCGCAGAACTAGGACAATAAGCCTTCAATTTCACGCTTGAACGACATTGGTCCGGTGCCATATCCAACCGAGACATAAAAAGGCTTCAAATCTCTCCTAAAGTTTGTTAGCCTCTTGTGAGTGGCGGCCAGGAATTGACCTCTTGAACGCGCTTCAGGAGCGCCATTCCGTGTGCGCATTTCCCTACAACCCCAGTCTGTTTCAGAGGTGACATCGGTATGCATGCATAGATAAATCTGTTTTCTTGTTCATATAGCCTTCAATTTCATGAGTCTTCGCTGTTTTTGCGTTTTCTCATGTCGCTTTACTTTCCCTGTGGTTGGCGGGAGGCGGTCGCGACGCGGCTGTCAAAATTGCTGGCGTGCGGACGAAAGTCCTTGCCTTGCGTGCCTCTCCACCCCGGCACGCCCCTGCTTCCCCCTGCTTCCAATGAAGGCTGCACGACGGACCGGTCCCTTTCGGGGTCCGGAACCACACGCATTTTGCCAAGAGCGGAGGCATCAGCGGATGACCGCGAAAATTGCCGTAAACGGCGTCACCCGGATTTTCGGGCGCCACCCACGTCAGGCGCTCGACCTGCTGAAGGCGGGTCTTTCCAAAGAAGAGATCTTTAAAAGAACCGGCCAGACCGTCGGCGTCCTCGACGCCAGTTTCGAGGTCGAGGCCGGTGAAATCTTCGTCATCATGGGCCTGTCGGGCTCCGGCAAATCGACGCTGGTCCGGATGCTCAACCGGCTGATCGACCCGACCGCGGGCGAGATTCGGATCGACGGGCGCGACATCACCAAGCTGTCGCGCGCCGAGCTGACCGAGCTGCGGCGGCGCGACCTGGGCATGGTGTTCCAGTCCTTCGCCCTGCTGCCGCACCTGCGGGTGTGGGAGAACGCCGCCTTCGGGCTGGAGATTGCCGGGGAAAGCCTGAAGGCGCGGCGCGACAAGGCGCAGCAGGCGCTGGACGCGGTCGGCCTCGGCGCCTACGCGGAGAGCTTCCCACGGGAGCTGTCGGGCGGCATGCAGCAGCGCGTCGGCCTGGCCCGCGCGCTCGCCAACGAGCCGTCCGTCCTGCTGATGGACGAAGCCTTCTCGGCCCTCGACCCGTTGATCCGGACGGAGATGCAGGACGAGCTGCTGCGCCTTCAGGCCGAGCGGCAGCGCACCATCGTCTTCATCAGCCACGATCTGGACGAAGCGATCCGCATCGGCGACCGGCTGGCCATCATGGAAGGCGGCCAGATCATCCAGGTCGGGCGCCCGGACGAGATCCTCAAGCAGCCGGCCAACGACTACGTCCGCTCCTTCTTCCGCAACATCGACGTCACCAAGATCCTGACCGCGGGCGACATCGCCCGGCGCGATCAGGTGACGCTGATCCGCCACACCGGCGAAGGCCCGCGCGCCGCAGTCCGCCAGTTGCGCGAGCGCGACCGCGAGTTCGGCTATGTCCAGGACGGCCGCCGCCGCTTCCACGGTGTGGTGTCGGTGGAGGCGCTGGTCACCGCCATCGAGCGGCACAACGGCTCCGCCACGCTGGACGAGGCGCTGCTTCCGGGCATCGAGCCGCTTCCCGTCGACCTGCCGATGGACGAGGTGCTGCCGCGCATCGCGTCGGCCCCGTGCCCGCTGCCGGTGGTGGACGGGCAGGGCGCCTATGTCGGGGCGATCTCCAAGACCGCCTATCTGGAAACTCTTGGACGGACGCGCTGACCATGGAGTTCAAACTACCCATCGGCGATTGGGCCGACACCGCCGTGATGTTCCTGCTGGACCACGCGCAATGGCTGTTCGACGGCATCGACCTCGTGGTCGGCGCGGTCGCCGACGGCGTCCAGGCCGCCCTGACCTCGCTGCCCGGCGTGGGGCTGGCCGCCATCGTGGTGCTGATCGGTCTGTGGCGGAATGGCTGGCGCTTCGCGCTGTTCGCCGCGGCCTCGCTGCTGGTCGTCGCCGGGCTGGGCATGTGGCACCAGACGGTGGACACGCTGGCCCTGGTGCTGACGGCGACCGCCATCGCCCTGACCATCGGCGTTCCGCTGGGCATCGTCGCCGCGCGCAACGACCGGGTGGAAACGGTGGTGCGTCCGGCGCTCGACCTGATGCAGACCATGCCGGCCTTCGTCTATCTGATCCCGGCGGCCATGCTGTTCGGTCTGGGCCGGGTGCCGGGGATCATCGCGACGATCATCTTCGCCATGCCGCCGGTCGTCCGCCTGACCAGCCTGGGCATCCGGCAGGTCCCGCACGAGCTGGTCGAGGCCGGCCTCGCCTTCGGCTGCACGCCGCGCCAGCTCCTCTTCAAGGTGCAGATGCCGACCGCGCTGCCGTCGATCATGGCGGGCATCAACCAGACCATCATGCTGTCGCTGTCGATGGTCGTCATCGCCTCGATGATCGGGGCGGGCGGCGTCGGCAACGAGGTGCTGCGCGGCATCCAGCGGCTGGACATCGGCCTCGGCGTCGAGGGCGGGCTGGCGGTGGTGATCCTGGCGATCCTGCTCGACCGCATCACCCAGAGTTTCGGAACCCCGGACGCGGGGGGACGCTCCCCCCGGTCCGCTTTGCGCTCCCTGCTGAGCCGCCGCCGCGCGGCGCAGCCGAGGGACGACGCGCACCTGTCTCCTACGCACGGAGTCACGGAAGCGGGATGAACCGCCATCCCCAAAACCATACAAAACAAAGGATTTTTTGCATGAGACGCACGTTTCTGAAGATGATGGCCCTCGGCGTCGCCGCCATGATCGGCAGCACCGCCCTGTCCTCCGCGAGCCTCGCTGCCGAGGACAAGAAGCCGGTCCGCATCGGCTGGACCGCCTGGTCCGACGCCGAGGCGGTGACCAAGCTCGCCCAGCGCCTCATCCAGGAACGGCTGGATCAGCCGGTCGAGCTGGTGCTTGCCGACATCGGCCTGCAGTATCAGGGGCTCGCCAAGGGCGACCTCGACTTCATGATGATGTCCTGGCTGCCGACCACCCACGCCTCCTATCTGGACAAGGTGGGCAAGGACATCGTGCCGCTGGGCATGCTCTACACCCGCGCCCGCCTGGGCTGGGCCGTGCCGGACTATGTGCCGGAGGATCAGGTGAAGACCATCGCCGACCTCGCCAAGCCGGAAATCCGCGAGAAGCTGAAGGGCAAGATCCAGGGCATCGACCCCGGTTCGGGCCTGATGCAGGCGTCGGAGAAGGCGCTGAAGGACTACGGCCTCAACGACTACGAGCTGGTTTCGGCCAGCGGCGCCGCGATGACCGCCGCGCTCGGTCGCGCCGATCGGCGCGAGGACTGGATCGCCGTCACCGCCTGGAGCCCCCACTGGATGTTCGCCAAGTGGAAGCTGCGCTATCTGGAGGACCCGAAGGGCTCTCTGGGCGGGCTGGAGCGCGTCCACGTCATGGCCCGCAAGAGCTTCTACCAGGATCACCCCAAGGTCGCCGAGTTCCTGACCCGGATGTACCTGCCGCTGGAGGATCTGGAGAAGATCATGCTGGAGGCCGACGCCACCTCCTATGAGAAGGCGATCGACACCTACATCGCCAACAACAAGCAGCGCGTGGACTATTGGGTGACCGGCGAGATGCCTGCCTCCTGACGAGACCGGGACAGGACCGAGGCACTGCCCTTACTCTCACAAGGGTCCGGACAATGCCTTGATGCTGTCCTTCAGCACGCCTTCCAGGCTTCCGGCCAGGGCCAGGGCCTCGTCGGGCGGGGCTCTTTCCAGCGCCAGCGCAAGGTCGCCCAGCCGCTTCGCCCCCATGTTCCAGGACAGCCCCTTGAGCGTGTGGGCGGCGCGGCGGTGCTCGTCACCGGCGGCCAGGGCGGCGCTGATCTGCGCCACCTGCTCCCGCGCGGTGCGGGAAAAGCCCTCCAACGCCTCGGACCAGAACTCCGGACCGAGTGCCTCGGCCACGCTGTCCACCTGTTCTCGGTCCAGCAACTCCGCCACCGGAGCGCTTTCCTGAACCGCCTCGTCAACCGGCTCGTCAACCGCCTTGCCAGCCGCACTGTCGATGACCGCGCGGATCGCCGCGTCGAGCGCCGCCGGACGCAAGGGCTTCGGCACGAACCCGTTCATGCCCGACGCCATGCATTCCGGAAGCGAACTGCCCGAGGCGTGGGCGGTCAGCGCGATCACCGGCACCCCGTTGCGCGGCGCCGGCAAGGCGCGGATCAGGCGAGTGGCGGTCAGCCCGTCCATTCCCGGCATCTGGATGTCCATAAGAACCACGTCGAAGGGCTCCTCCGCCCGTTCCACGCTGCGCACCGCCTCGTCCCCATCCACGGCGGTGACAACGCTGTGCCCGCCGCGCACCAGCAACCCGCGCACGATGTCGCGGTTCACCGCGTTGTCGTCCACCGCCAGGACCCGCAAAGGGGGCAGGGGGGCGGCCGGCGGTGCCTCCGCGGCGTGGCACAGCGCCGCCGGATCGCCCAGCGCGCAGGCGACCGAGAATTGGAACAGGCTTCCCTTGCCCGGCACGCTGGAGACGGAAATCGTCCCGCCGAGCAGCCCGCACAGTTCCTTGCAGATCGCCAGCCCCAGACCGGTGCCGCCGTAGCGGCGGGTGATGGAACTGTCGGCCTGGGTGAAGCGGTCGAACAGCGACGGGATGGACTCGGCGGCGATGCCGATGCCGCTGTCCTCCACCTCGAACTGCAGGAGGAAGCGCCCGTCCGGCAGGTCGGCGCCGCGGCGGGCGCGCACGGCCACATGGCCGGTACCGGTGAACTTCACCGCGTTGCCGACCAGATTGAACAGGATCTGCCGCAGGCGGGCCGGATCGGTGACCACCGCCTCCGGCACGCCAGGCAGCATGTGGCAGGACAGGGTCAGCCCCTTGTCCGTCGCCGACGGATTGAACACCGCCATCACCGCCTCCGCGAGGTCGGCGGGCGCGCAGGTCTCCTCCTCGATGGCGATCCGCCCGGCCTCCAGCTTTGAGAAGTCCAGGATGTCGTCGAGCAGCCGCAGCAGGCTTTCCGCCGAACGGCGGGCGACGCCGGCCAGACGCCGCTCCTCCGGTTTCAGCCCATCGTCGTCCAGCAGGGTCAGCGTGCCCAGGACGCCGTTCATCGGCGTGCGGATCTCGTGGCTGATGGTCGCCAGAAACTCGCTCTTCATCCGGTTGGCGTGTTCGGCGCTGTCGCGGGCGCGGCGCAGGTCGGCCTCGATCTGCTTGGCCTTGGACAGGTCGTGGAAGACGCCGATGAAATGCTCCCGCCCGCCGCCGCGCCAGCTCGACAGGGCGATCTCGGTTGGCACCAGCGTGCCGTCGGCGCGCCGGACCGGCACCTCGCGGATCATGCCGCTCGGGCTGCCGCGGCCGCTGGACTGGTAATCCCGGAACAGGCGGTCATGGCTGCCGGCGTGCCCGCCCGGCATCAGGGCCGTGACGTTCCGCCCGATCATCTCCGCCTCCCGGAAGCCGAAGAGGGCCTCCGCCGCCGGGTTGAAGCCGGTGATCACGGCATTCTGGTCGGTGACGACGATGGGCTGGCCGACCGCGGCGAACATGGCGCGGTAGCGCCGCTCGCTGTCGCTCAGCGACCGTTCCGCCCGCCGCCGTTCCGTCACGTCGGAGCCGGAGCCGCGGTAACCGGCGAAGGCGCCCTGGTCGTCGAAGACGGGCTTGCCGCTGAGCGACCAGATGCGGGTGTCGCCGTCCGGTCCGCGGACCGCGAATTCGAAATCGCGGAAGGGCTGCCGGTCCTCCAGGGTGCGGCGGTGTTCCTCCCAATGGACGCCGTCGCCGGCTTCGCGCTGGGCGATGTCCTCGCAGCGCCGACCGCGGTACAGCTCCGGATCGCGGATCGAGCCGGCGTAGGCGCCGGACACGCCGGCAAAGCACAGATCGGCGTCCATCTCCCAGAACCAGTCGGACGCCGTCTCCGCGATGTCGCGCAGCTTCGTCTTGCTGGCGCGCAGATGCCGAGCCGCCTCGTCCAGCGTGGCATGGGATCGCTCCTGGGCGCGGCTCTGCCACGTCACCAACGCGGCCAGGACGAACAGCAGGGCGGTGGTCAGGCTGGCCCCGACGGAGTAGGCGCGCTGCCGCGCCCAGGTTTCGGCCATGAACTCCGCCTCGCCGAAGCCCGCGCTGACGATCAGCGGGTAGTGCGGAAGGCTGCGGAAGCTGGTCAGGCGGGCCACCCCGTCGACGGGACTGACCGAACGCAGGAAGCCTTGCGTTTTCTCCTGCGCCTGCCGGAGGATTGGCGACATGCCGAGGGCCAATCCGATGATGCGGTCGTCCATGACGCTGCGCGCGCGCAGGATGCCGTCGCGGCCGATGATGGAGATGACTCCGTCATGGCCGACATCCAGATTGTCGAAGGTGCGCCCGAAATAGAAGGGGTCGAGCGAGGCGACGATTATCCCGCCGAACCCACCGTCCGGGGCGTCGACCTTGCGGCTGAGCTGGATCGACCATTTGCCCGACGCCCGCCCGAAGACCGGCCGGCTGATGAACAGCCCGTCGACCGTACTCTCCTTGTGCACGCGGAAATGCTCGCGGTCGGCCAGATTCACCCGGGCCGGGGCGTTATCCACGCTGGTCTGGATCAGGTCGCCTTTGCCATCCGCGTAGGCGAGCTGGAGCAGCAGGTCCGAATCCAGCGTCGCATTCCGCATCACGTCGCGCAGCAGCGGGCTCTGGCTGCCCAGCCGGTACAGATCATAGCCGATGAAGGACAGGATGCGGTCGGTCCCGGCGATGGCCCGTGTGGTCTGTTCCGCGATGATGTGCGCCAGGTTACCGGTGTCGCGCTCGGCCCGCTGGAGCGCGTCGCGCTGGTCGCGCTCCGCCAGGTAGAGAGCCGCGGTCCAGGCTGCCGCGGTCAGCAGGAGCGTGGCCATCCACACCCCGGAGACCAGCGCTCTGGACCGGAACGCATAGGCGCGGTGGCCGTGCTCGGGCAGGGGAAGGGAAACGGGGGTATCCGGCATCGCGCCCTCCCGTCTAGCGGAACGCGGCGCCGTCCGTCCCGGTGAAATCCGGGTCGGGATGGGCGTCGTGGATGGCAAGGATGGACGTCCAGGCGCGCAGGAAGGCGTCGACGCAGGCCGGGTCGAAATGGGTGCCGCTGTGCTCGACGATGTAGGCCTTCGCGGTATCGAGCAGCCAGGGCGTCTTGTAAGGGCGGGCGGTGGTCAGCGCGTCGAACACGTCGGCGATGGCGACGATGCGACAGGCCAGCGGAATCTCTTCCCCCCGCAGGCCCTTGGGATAGCCGGTGCCGTCGTACTTCTCGTGATGGCCGAGCGCGATCTCCGCGGCCTCGCAGATGAGCGGATGCTCGCTGCCCTGGAGAACGGCGTGGCCGATCGCCGGATGCTCGCGCATCACCCGCATTTCGCTGCCGGTCAGCCGGCCGGGCTTCAGCAGGATGGCGTCGGGAATGCCGATCTTGCCGATGTCGTGCATCGGCGCGGCCTCGGCCAGCCGGGCGCAGTCATTCGGGTCGAGCCCGAGGCTTTCGGCGATGACGCGCGAGTAGCTGGCCATCCGTTCGATGTGCAGGCCGGTTTCCGGATCGCGGTACTCGGCGGCACGGGCGAGGCGGGCCACCAGCTCCTGCGCCTGCTGGCGGAGCTGGGCAGTCGCCTCCTCCACCCGGCTGCGCAGGACGGCGGCCTGATCGCGCATCATCCGCTGGCCCAGCCGCAGGCGCAGAAGGTTCTGCGCACGGGCGAGCAGCTCCGGCACGATGATGGGTTTGGTCAGGAAATCGGTGCAGCCGCTTTCAAGGGCGGCCACCCGCAGCTTCACCGACGTGTCGGCGGTGATCATCACCACCGGAACGTCAGCGAGATGCCGCTGGGCGCGGATGCGCTCCAGCACGTCCATGCCGTCGAGGTCCGGCATGACATGGTCGATCAGGATCAGGTCGGGCGTGTTGGCGGCCAGCCAATCCAGAGCCTCCAGCGGACTGCCCATGCCGACGGGCTCCGCGTCGTCGATCCGCCGGATGACCGCGCTGGTGATGAACAACGTGGAAGGATCGTCATCGACGATTACAACCTGCATTTTTGCGCCCGTCTCAAATCACCATTTCGGGTATCATTAGAAAATGATACACGGCAAAATCTTAACGAATCTTGCTAAAATTGGATATATGAGGGCGAAAAAGTCGCGGCCGGACAGTCCGGCCGCGTGCATGGGACCTGTGGTGTCGGGTGCGCCTCAGCGGGCGGCGGTCAGACCGCCGTTGGTCGCAGCGCCCGGACGGCTGAAGGCCGCGGCCAGACGGCGGAACAGGCTGCGCAGGTAGGCGGCCCGCAGGGCTTCCGCCTGGCGGCGGATGTTGCGCAGTTCCGTGGACGACAGGGGGTTCGCAAAGTTGTCGGCGTTCATGGCTGTCCTCATGGCGGCATCAAGGGCCGCGGTTCGATGGGAATGTCTCTGGCGGTGCCGCTCGGGCGCCGGGGTCGGCGGCTGGCCGTGGAAGGGGCCTGCGCGATGCCGGCGGAGGGGCGGTGCTGCCTGCCTGGATATATTGACACCACCACCCCGAAAGACGACGCGCCGATAACGCATGGCTTCCATTACTATGATGCAGCGCACAACCAAGAATAAAAGGGAGCATCATCACTCAAGAACACAAGTCTTCGCAGCGCTGTTAAAAGACTTCATCGCAGCGCTGTGACAGTGGAGACTTCCGCAGCGCTGCGAAGCGCGGATTTCCTGCCTTCGCGGCCTGACAGGAACGCACCGGACTGGATGATCGCCGAGGACGGGTTGACCGCACTCCACCGCCGCGGCAGAGTCGAGACCCGCCCCTCGAAGGAAGGGGATTCCGTCGAAGGGGAACCCGCATGCTTCGCCCAGCGCTGCTCGCCCTTGCTCTCCTGGCGCTGCCGACCGCCACCGCCGCAGCGGCGGGCTTTCCCTGCTCCAAGGCCGCCACCCCGACGGAAAAGGCCATCTGCGCCGATCCGGCGCTCTCCGCTCTGGACGAGCGGCTGGCCGCGACCTACCGCGCCGCCCTGGAGCGGCTGTCGGGCGCCAGCCCGGAGGAGGGCACCGCCGGTGCCGCCGTGAAGGCCGACCAGCGGGCGTGGCTGCGCGAGCGCGACTCCTGCGGCGCCGACGCGGCCTGCCTGCGCCGCGCTTATGACGGGCGGGTGGTGGTCCTGTCCTTCCGCACCGATCCGGTCACACCGCCGTCGCCCGTCGGTCGCTATGTCGGCCGCTTCGACCATGAGGGGTTCATGGGTATCGCCGCCATCGCCCTGCGCAACGGGACCATCGCCGTCAGCGTCAGCGGCGCCGAACCCACGGCGGGACGCTGGGTGTGCGACTTTTCCGGCATCGGGCGGCTGGACGACCAGGGACGGCTGACGGTCGGCACCCCCGACGCGGAGGGCGGCGGCCTGATCTTGGTCGCCGAGGAGGACGGCGAGGTCATCATCCCCGACCTGGAGCCCAACCGCGCCGCCAGCGGCTACTGGTGCGGCCACAACGGCAGCTTCATCTGGACCTACCGGCGCGCTCCCTGATCCGCGCCGCCTTGCGAAGCGCGTGCCGCGACGCCATTCCGACGATGCATTGCGCACAATTCAATTGCGCATAGTCAATCATATTGCGCGCAATTCAATTTTGCGTGATAGTCCTTCTCGACAACAAGCGGCAACCCGCTTCCCCGATCGAAACGATCCATCTGTTCGAAGGAGTGCACGCAATGAAGATTCTCTACACGACCAAGGCGACGGCCACCGGCGGGCGTGACGGCAAGGCGGAGACCGACGACGGCCTGCTGTCGGTGGCGCTGGCCGCCCCGAAGGAGCTGGGCGGCAAGGGCGGCGCCACCAACCCCGAGCAGCTGTTCGCCGCCGGCTATTCGGCCTGCTTCCTCGGCGCCATGAAGTTCGTCAGCAACCGCGACAAGATCACCGTTCCCGCGGACGTGACGGTGACCGCTCAGGTCGGCATCGGCCCGCGCGACGACGGCGAGGGCTTCGGCATCGCGGTGGACCTCACCGTGTCGCTGCCCGGCCTGGACAAGGCGGCGGCCGAGGATCTGGTGGCCCGCGCCCACAAGGTCTGCCCTTACAGTCACGCGACCAAGGGCAACATCACGGTGAACACGGCCATCGCTTAAAGGGCGCGTCACCGGGCACATAACAGGGTTTCATGCTCGCGGGCGTGTTGCGTGCCATATCCCCATGCGCTATGGGGTCGCGCGCAACAAGCCCGCGACGCGTCCCTGGCTGGGAACTCCCGAACGATGAGCACCGAGAACGACAACCCGCTGCTTCTGGCCAACCAAGCCTGCTTCGCCCTCTATTCGGCGAATCTGGCGATGACGCGGGTGTACCGCCCGCTGCTGGAGGCGCTGGAGCTGACCTACCCGCAGTATCTGGTCATGCTCCTCCTCTGGGAACAGGACGGCCAGACCATGAAGGCGCTGGGGGAACGGCTGCTGCTCGACAGCGGCACGCTGACCCCGCTGCTGAAACGGCTGGAAGGGCAGGGGCTGGTCACCCGCGGGCGCGACCCGGCGGACGAGCGTCTGGTGCGCATCCACCTGACTCCGCAAGGCACCGCGCTACGGGACCGGGCGACGGCGCTGCCGGAGCACATCGCGGCGGCGGCGAACTGTCCGCTGCCCGACCTCGCCGGTCTGCGCGACGCCCTCCTGAGCTTGCGCGACTCACTGAACGCCGCCGCCGACCGGGATTGAACCCGGCCGCGGGGGCTCTCGTCAGCCGGCCTCGGCCATTGGCAGACGCGGCGGCTCCTCGGTCAGCCGCTTGGCGCGGCGCGCGCGGGTCTCCACCGTCGCGGCGGGAGTGACCGGCACGAAATCGGTGGGCCGGCGGTCGTCGCCGGTGATCGCCCGCATGGCCGCCACGTTGGCGCTCTCCACCGCCTGCGCCTTGCGCACCTGGGCGAGGAATTTGGCGCTGGGCAACATCACGTAGGTGATCCCCTCGATGCGGGCGCCCACTTTGTCGTAGAGCTTCTCCGCGCTGGTCAGGATGCCTTCCTCGACCAAGGCGTCCACCGCCGAGGTCACCGCGCGCAGCGTGTCGCGGCGGCGGCTCCACACATTCATGCCGCTGTTCTTGATGATCTCGTCCGCCGACAGGGTCATCGCCCTGGCGCCCAGATCACCCGGCGCCTCCGCCCCCGAATAGTCGTACTCGGCGCTCAGACGGTTGTAGAGCCAACGGGAGACCGGGCTTTTCAGCCGCATCAGCCATTGGTAGCTGACCGGCTTGAACTCCAGGTTCCGGATGGCCGAGGAGACCAGCGGGTTGAACTGCAGGTGGGTTTCCTCGTCGCCCCCCTCGTCGCCGATCAGGTCGGGTCGGGAGCGGATGGCCAGCACCGGGAAGGCCGTGGATTCCAGCAGGTTGGCCCCGCGGCCCTTCTTCACCCCCTCCGCCGGCTTGCCGATGATGATGCGCGAGCGCGCCAGGATGGTCAGCGATTCGCGGATGTCGCGGATCGACAGGGTGTGGCCGACCGCCTTCAGCTCGCGCTGGATCTCGTAGAGGGTGAAGCGCATCTGGACCTTGTCGCGGTTCTCGCCGCCCAGCGACAGGCGCGAGCGGTCCATGGCGAGGCGGCGCACCACATGCTCCACCACCTGCTCGCGTTCGGCGGGGAAGACCTCGTATTCGATCTCAGTCTGGCTGTCGCCCTGGGCGGTCCCGTCGTCGCGGTTGACCATGTCGCGGTTGACCATCTTGGTCAGACGAGCGGGCTGGATGGTCAGGTGGAAGGTGCTGCCGTGATAGGTGAACTCGCGCTTGATCGACGCGACGAAATTGCCCTTCGCGGGGGCGGTCTCCGCGGACCGTCCGCCGTCGCGCGAGGCGAAGACATAGCGCGGCGCCAGATCGTACAGCGCGATCAGGTGCGACTGGGAGCGGTCCTCCAGCTCGAACAGAACCAGTTGCAGCGCGCCGGGTGTCGCGATCTTGCTCATCCAATCCCTCCTTGCCCGGCTATGACCATGCGGCGGCGGGCGCGCGCTGACAACCGCTTCGTGACGGGCGACCTCCTTCGGTATGGAGCCTTTGCCCGCGCCCATGGAGCGATAGCCCGCGGGTATGGAGCAACAGCCCGCGCTTTTCCGGCATGGCGTTGACATCTTTCGACTCTGTCGGCGACTCCGTCCCCCGGTGCGAATCGCTCCACACCGACGAGGGGCAGGTGCGGACCAAGGCGCGGGCTATCGCTCCATGACCGCGAGTCTCCCCGCGAGTCGGAACTCCATGGGTCGGACCGGCGAAGCGCGAGCAAAAGCTCCATCCCGTGCTCGCCATCAGCCTACCACCGGGTGCGGGTGATTAGGGCAGGGTGCGGGCTATCGCTCCATACCCGCGGGCTATCGCTTCATGGAGGGCGGAGGATCATCCGCCGAACCGCGGGCTGTTGCTCCATGCTCCGGCGTTCCAGCCGCGGCCTGTGGCTCCATGCGCCCGGCTCCAAGGGCGCGGGCTATCGCTCCAGGGGCGCGGGTTGCCGCTCCAGGATTCCGATTCGGCGATGAAGCGCGGGCTGTCGCTCCATAGCGGCGGGCAATGGCTCCAGGAGCGCGGGCCAGGGCTTCAACGGCGCGGGTTACCGCTCCATGCCCGGCTATGGAGCGGCAGCCCGCGGTTTGAAGAGCCGCGTGCCACTGGGAATCCTGATCCGCAAAGCCACCGGCCCGCAGTCCGTGCGGAGCCGGTCCCGATTGCCTTGCGGAGACCGCATCATGACACCCCGCGACGACACACCATTGGACGACACGCCGGACTCCGGCCCGCCCGCGGACAACGGGCGGTGGGGCCGGATTCCGGCTTGGTGGCTCGGCCACCCCGCCATCGATGCCGACGGTCTGGCCGTGCTGGCGGCGCTGGCGACCTACGCCAACGCCCGCGGCGAATGCTGGCCGTCCCAGGCGACTCTCGCCACCGCGCTGAAGCGCAGCCGCAGCACGGTGAACCGAATCCTCGGCCATCTCGCCGAATCCGGGGTGATCGCGCGGGAGTCCCGCCGCTCCGCTTCGGGCGGACGGCTGTCCTGCCTGTACCGGCTGCGGCTGGTCCCCGGCGACGGCGCGATTCCAACGGCCGGCGCGGCCGACGGCCGAACCGCGATTTCCGTCACAATGCCCCCTGTTCAGCCGCCGGCCAAGGATGTCGCTCCCGCCGACTCCCTCTGTGCACCGGTGCGACAGAAACAGCCGGAATCCGAACAGACTCCGGACTCGCACACCTCGCGCGGGCCTGCGCAGACCGTGCCGAACGGCTGGACCCCGGACGCCGGGGATCGCGCCTGGGCCGAACGGCGCTTCGCCGGGGTGGATCTTGACCGCCACGCCGAAGGATTCCGCCTGCGCTGCCAAGCCCACGGCTACCGCTACCGCGACACCGGCGCTGCCTGGAAAGCGTGGCTGACCCAGGATGCCGCCGCCGGCAAGGCGCCGATGCTCCGGCTGACGGGTCCCGCCACCCCCGCAAGGCCGGCATCGAACGTTCCCGTTCCCGAACAGAAGCTCGGTGCCTGGATGGCCGCGGCGGCAAAGCTCAACGCCGCTCAAGACCATGGCCCGCAAGCCCACAAGCCCGTCTGGAGGTAAGAACACACCATGGCCGCAGAGCCGCGTTCCGCCCCGCCCGGGAGGCCAAGCCCCTCGGTCGTGACACCCTTGCCGACCCGTCCACCGCCGGCCTTCGACCCCTCCGCCCCCGCGGCCGAGCGCCGCGCCGCCCTGGTTTCAGCCTTGCCGGGCCCCCTCCGCGACGTCCTCAGCGCCGGACGGCTGGAGCGCCGCCCGCGCTTCGGCGACCGCGGATTCGACGGGGTGACGGAGGATTGGACGCCGCCCGACGGGGTGACCGCCCAGCAGGCGCTGATGGCGCGGCGGGCGCTCGACGAGCTGACCGGCTCGATCCTGGCGCCTGCCTCGCCGGACCATCTGCTGGCCCGCGTCCTGGCCCTGCTCAGCCACTACCCGGCCAAGGGAACCGCGCCGGAGGTGGAGCATCTGGTCGCGCTCGACTGGGCGGAGGATCTCGGCGAGTTCCCGGCCTGGGCGGTCGACGCGGCGGCGCGGACCTGGCGCCGCACGCAGAAATGGCGCCCGTCCATCGCGGAGATGCGGGCGCTGTGCGAGGAGGCCTGCGCGCCGGAATGGGCGCTGGCGCGACGCCTGTCGGTGATCGCGGCGGCGGGAAGCGCGTCCGGAGCTGTCTCTTA
>NZ_JAUQTX010000084.1:0-24576 GCF_059803775.1 Azospirillum sp. UFLA03-27
GCGTATAATCGTCGGCAGCGTCAGATGTGTATAAGAGACAGGGTCTGGACCGCCCAACCCTGGACGGTGCCGCTAGGCTAGACCGCCGGACAAACTCCCGCAACGCGGATTTTGCGGGCCCCGGGGCAACCGCGCGACGGGGGAAGCCGGCGGGTTTTTCACCACAGCATCAGCACCAGAAGCTGCGGCGCCAGGATGCGCAGGCACATGGCCAGCGGGTAGACGGTGGCGTAGGCCAGCGCCGGCGCCTCCGACGCGACCACCGCGTTGGCGTAGGCGAGGCCCGGCGGGTTGGTCTGCGCCCCGGCCAGCACGCCGCAGATGCTGAGGAAGTTCAGCTTCATCACCCCGCGCGCCAGCAGCCCGGTCAGCAGCAGCGGCACCAGCGTGACCAGGACGCCCCAGGCCATCCAGGGCAGCCCGGCGCCGCTCGCCATCGTCTCGACGAAGCGGTCGCCCGACGCGATGCCCAGCACGGCGAGGAACAGGACGATGCCGATCTCGCGCAGGGCGAGGTTGGCGGCGGGCGGCATGAACCAGACCAGCGGCCCGATGTGGCCGATGCGCGCCAGCACGATGGCGGCAATCAGCGGCCCGCCGGCCATGCCCAGCCGCAAGGGCGCCGGCATGCCCGGCAGGAACAGCGGGATGGCGCCCAGCAGCGCCCCCAGCGTGATGCCGACGAAGACCGGGATCATCTCCACCGTCTGCAGCCGCCGTTCGGAGTTGCCGATGATGCAAGCGGCCGCCTTGAGGTCGTCGGGCTTGCCGATCACCGTCAGGATGTCGCCGAACTGCAGCTTCAGCGCGGCGTTGGGCACCAGCTCCACCCCGGCGCGGTTGACCCGGCTGACCACCACGTCGCACGCCCCCTTCAGGTTCAGCGCGGCGATGGACTTGCCCAGCACCGGGTTGGCGGTGACGACGATGCGCTCCCACCGCAGGTCGCTGCCCTTGGTGGTCAGCCGGACGTCGGCCTCCCGCCCCATCAGCAGGCGGACCTGCTCCAGCTTCGGGCGCGGGCCGACCACGTGGAGCACGTCGCCTTCCTCCAGCCGGGTGTCCTCGCCGGGCACGCGGAGCTGGCCGCCGCGCAGCAGGCGCGACGCGCAGACCCCCAGGCTCGGCAGCAGGGTCAGGTCGCCCAGCCGCACCCCGCGCAGGGCCGGGTTGGTGACGGCGATGTCCATGGTGTCGAGCGCTGCGACCTCGGCGCGCCGGGCGGCCTCGAAGGCTCTGGCCTCCTCCTGCGGGGCGATGCGGAAGACGATCCGCACCACCGCCATGGCCAGCAGGTTGCCGGCGATGCCGAAGGGATAGGTGACGGCGAAGGCCAGGCCGGGCAGGGCCATCACCGCGGCGTCGGCCCCGACCTCCTTCAGCACCTGCTGCGAGGCGGCCAGCGCCGGGGCGTTGGTCACCCCGCCCGCGAAGACGCCGAGACCGGAGCCCAGCGGCACGAGATCGAACAGCACCAGGATCGCGGTCAGCAGGATGCTCGACCCGACCATCAGCAGCGCCAGCCCGTTCAGCGCCAGCCCGGACTTCTTCAGCGCCGCGAAGAAGCCGGGGCCGACCTGGATGCCGATGGTGTAGACGAACAGGATCAGGCCGAAGTCGCGGATGAACTCCATCATCTCGGCGTTCAGCGTCACCCCGGCCTGCTTGGCGAAGTGGCCGACCGCGATGCCCGCAAACAGCACGCCGCCGATGCCCAGCCCGACCCCGCGCAGCCGTATGTGGCCGAGCGCCAGCCCGAGGGCCGAGGTGACGCCCAGCATGAACACCACACGCGCGATCGGCGGCATGGCCAGGAAGAGTTCGATGAGCGCGTGCATGGCCGCGTCTCCTCATGCGAGGACAGACCGCCCGCCGATCCCGTGGGAGGCGCCCTTTCCGGGCCGGCCCCTTACCAGAGGAACAGGACGATCAACTGCGGCGCAAGGATACGCAGAAACATAACCATAGGGTAAACAGTGGCATAGGCGAGGGCGGGAGCCTCCGATGCGCTCATTGCGTTTGCAAATGCGAGCGCGGGCGGGTCCGTCATGCTGCCGGACAGCAGGCCGCAGATCGTCAGGTAGTTCTGCCGGGCGAAGGCCCGTGCGACGAAGCCGACGACCAGCAGCGGGATCAGCGTCACCAGCACGCCGCAGCCGATCCACAGCAGCCCGTCGCCGTGCACCAGAGTCTCCACGAAACGGTCGCCGGACATCAGCCCGACCACCGCCAGGAACAGGACGATGCCGATCTCGCGCAGCGCCATGTTGGCGGCCGGCGGCATGAACCAGACCAGCGGCCCGATGTGGCCGATGCGCGCCAGCAGGATCGCCGCCACCAGCGGCCCGCCGGCCAGCCCCAGCTTCAGCGGCGCCGGCATCCCCGGAATGTAGAAAGGGATGGAGCCGAGCAGCACGCCGAGCAGGATGCCGATGAAGACCGGCACGAACTCCACCTGCTGGAGCCGCCGCGCTGAGTTGCCCATCAGCGCCGCCACCCGCTGGAGGTCCGACGGCTTGCCGATGGCGGTCAGGATGTCGCCGAACTGGAGGTGCAGGGCCGGGCTCGGCACCAGCTCCACGCCGGCGCGGTTGACCCGGCTGACCACCACGTCGTAGGCGTCGGCGAGATCGAGCTGCCCGATGGCCTTGCCCAGAACATGCTCGCTGGTGACGACCAGCCGGTCCCAGCGCATGTCGGTGCCCTTGGTGGTCAGCGTCACCTCCGCCGCCTCGCCGAGCAGCCGCTTCGTCGCCTCCAGCTTGACCCGCGGCCCGACCAGATGCACGACGTCGCCGGCGCGCAGGCAGGTGTCCGGGTGCGGCACCTGCAGCCGCCCCTCGCGCAGCAGGCGGGAGATCATCACACCCTGGTCGCCGAACAGCTCCATGTCGCGCAGCGGCAGCCCCATGGCCGACCGGTTGCGCACGGCGACGTCCAGCGTCTCCAGCGTCTCCACCTGGGCGCGGCGCTTGCGTTCGAAGGCTTCGGCCTCCGCCACCGGGTCGATGCGGAAGACGACACGGATCAGCCCCATGGTGATGAGGATGCCGACGATGCCGAAGGGATAGGCGACGGCGTAGCCGAGGCTGGGCGTGTTGATCTCCGCCGCCGAGGCCCCGACCTCGCGCAGCATCTCCTGTGCCGCACCCAGCGACGGCGTGTTGGTGACGGCGCCGGAGAAGATGCCGAGCACCGCCGGCAGCGGCACCCCGCCGATCTCGTGGATCGCCACCGCCACCAGCACCCCCAGCCCGACCAGCGAGGCGGCCAGCAGGTTCAGCGTCAGGCCCGACTTCTTCAGGGCAGCGAAGAAGCCGGGGCCGACCTGCACGCCGATCGTGTAGACGAACAGGATCAGCCCGAACTCCCGCATGAAATGCAGGACGTGATGGTCGAAGGTCAGGCCCAGCGCCTTGGCGACGTGCCCCGCGGCGATGCCGGCGAACAGCACCCCGCCGATGCCCAGCCCCACGCCGCGCACCTTGATCTGCCCCAGCGCCAGCCCTGACGCCGCCACCACGCTGAGCATCAGCATGATGCGGGCGATGTCGGGAAGGCCGTTGAACAGGTCGATCAGCACGGTCATGGCAGGCACCCGGTCCGGTTGAGCATTGAGGGGGCGAAGGCGCCTATGAATGCCCGCTCCGCTTCGCCCGGGCAATGCCCTGGAATGGAAAGGGACATTCATCGGATCAAAATTTCGCCACTTTCTGGTCCTAAACCGGACGGAGCCTTACGGCATCAAGTGGCTGGCCGGACCCGTGAACCCCTGCGGCCCGGCCCCTAAGCGACGATCAGGGCTCCGGTTTTCCGGCGTCCCCAGCCAGGCCCCGGCTGGATCGACGGCCATCGCAAGAACCCCCTTGCGATGGCCGTTTCTTTTTTGGGGCCGTTTCTTTTTGGCACCCGGACGGGCTGTGCTATAGCTCCCCCCGCCCCGTCCACCGCAAGAGCCCTGCCCGTCGCCATGCCCGTTTTCGCCGGTTCCGCGCTGACCTGCCTCCGTGGCGACCGGCTGGTCTTCACCGGGTTGGACTTCCGGATCGCGCCTGGGGAGGCGCTGTTCCTGCTCGGTCCCAACGGCAGCGGCAAGTCCAGCCTGCTGCGCGTCATGGCCGGACTGCTCAAGCCGATTCGCGGCCGGCTCTCCTGGGACGATGTGGCGGTCTCCGACGATCCCGACGGCCACCGCGGCCGCATCCACTATGTCGGCCATCTCGACGCGGTGAAGCCGGTACTGAGCGCGGTGGAGAACCTGTCCTTCTGGGCCACGCTGGGCGGCGCCGCCGACCCGCGGGGCAACGCGCTGAAGGCGCTGGACCGGCTGGGCGTGCCGCACATCGCCAACGTGCCGGGGCGCTACCTGTCGGCGGGGCAGAAGCGGCGCCTGAACCTCGCCCGCATCATCGCCGCCCCCGCCGCCCTGTGGCTGCTCGACGAGCCGACCGTGGCGCTCGACCGCGCGGCGATCACCTTGTTCGAGGAGATCATCGCGGAGCATCGGGCCGCCGGTGGCATGGTCGCCGTCTCCACCCATGTGGACATCGCCATGCCCGGCGCTGGCGAGCTGCACCTCGACGAGTTCACCCCCGTCCCCCACGACGGGGACGACGGGGGCGAGGACGACGTTTTAGAAGAGGAGGACGCGGCGTGACCCGCTTCCTGCGCCTGATCGGACGGGACCTGCGGCTGGCGCTGCGCCAGGGGTCGGACGCCAGCATCGCCGTGATGTTCTTCGTGCTGTGCGTGGTGCTGTTCCCCTTCGGCGTCGGGCCGGAGCCGAACATCCTTGCCCGCATCGCCGCCGGGGTGATCTGGGTGGCCGCCCTGCTCGCCTCGCTGCTGTCGCTGGAGCGGCTGTTCCAGAACGACTACGAGGACGGCTCGCTGGAGCTGCTGTCGCTGTCCACCCTGCCGATGGAGGCGGTGGTGCTGGCCAAGACGCTGGCCCACTGGCTGGTGACCGGCCTACCGCTGATCGCCGCCGCCCCGCTGCTGGCGCTTCTGCTGAACATGGACGCGGAGGGGTTCGGGGTGCTGGTGCTGACCCTGCTGGTCGGTACGCCGATCCTCAGCCTGATCGGCAGCATCGGCGCCGCGCTGACGCTGGGCGCCCGGCGCGGCGGCGTGCTACTGTCGCTGCTGATCCTGCCGCTCTACATCCCCGTGCTGATCTTCGGGGCTGGGGCCATCGACGCCGCGCTGAACGGCCTGACCCCGCGTCCGCATCTGCTGCTTCTGGGCGGCCTTCTGGCCGGCGCCCTGCCGCTCGCCCCCTGGGCCAGCGCCGCCGCCCTGCGTCAGGCGGTGGAGTAGGCTCACTCAAGAGCGTTCAGGACGAGAACGCTGCCCGAGCTTCATGGCTTGCCGATCCGCTGCGACCGCTCCTCCCGCATCTCAGCGGAAATCACACCGCTGTCGGAAATGACACGCCCCCCGAAACCGGCCCGAAGCCGGTCCGCGCGCTCCCAGAAATCCTCATGGCTCCGGCGGACGGATTGGGCCAGCGTTTCGCGCACCTGCTCTTCCAGCGACCGGCCGGCGGCACTGGCGCGGTCGGTCAGAGCCTTCAGAACCGAATCGTCGATGTCGCGCACGGTGATCATGCCCATGGCAGCCCCTCGGACTTTTTTGCCCATCCCACACCAACGTAGCATGGAAAGACCGCGTCAACCCGTCGTACCGTCAGTGCGACAGGCCGCCGCACCATCCTGAAAACACCACGGTGTGCGGCCATGTTTCCTGACCAAGATCAAGGCGAAACCCCTCGCGCTGGGGCATCACTGAGCTTATATCGTCCGCAGCACGACCAGAGGCCCATAGGTCCTATGCATCGATTTGCAAATCCTGCCCGCTTCCAGCGCCTTTCGGCGGCGATCCTGCCCTGGACGGCGGGGGCGACCGTGATCCTGCTGATCGTCGGGCTCTACATCGCGCTGATCGGGTCGCCCCGCGACTATCAGCAGGGCGACACCGTGCGGATCATGTACATCCATGTCCCCGCCGCCTGGATGAGCCTGTTCGTCTACGTCAACATGGCCATCGCGGCCGCCTGCGGGCTGGTGTGGAAGCATCCGCTGGCCGACCTGTTCGCCAAGGCGGCCGCCCCGGTCGGCGCCGGCTTCACCTTCATCTGCCTCGTCACCGGCTCGCTGTGGGGCGCGCCGATGTGGGGAACGTGGTGGGTGTGGGACGCGCGGCTGACCAGCGTGCTGATCCTGTTCTTCCTCTATCTCGGCTACATGGCGCTGGTGAACGCCTTCGACGACCCGCAGCGCGGGACGCGGGCGGGCAACGTGCTGCTTCTCGTCGGCATCGTGAACGTGCCGATCATCAAATTCTCGGTGGACTGGTGGAACACCCTGCACCAGCCGGCCAGCGTCATCCGCATGGGCGGACCGACCATCGACGGGTCCATGCTGGTCCCGCTGCTGGTCATGGCGCTGGGCTTCACCGCCTACTTCATCACGGTGGTCCTGCTGCGCCTGCGGGCGGAGATCGTGCAGCGCAAGATCCAGACCATGCGCCTGACCGAGGCGCAGGGCTGAGGCGCGGGCGCAGACTGGGCCGGAGGCAAGGATGACAGAGTTTTTCGCGATGGGCGGCTATGCCGCGTATATCTGGTCGTCCTATGCGCTGGCGGCGCTGGTGATGGTCGGCCTTCTGGCCGCCACGCTGAAGGCGTTGCGCGGTGCCGAGACGACCCTGAAGGCGCTGGAAGGCAGCCGCCCGCCGCGGCGGCGCCGGGCGCGCAACGGAGCTGCGGCGTCGCCCGCGGCGGAGGTTGGTGAAGGATGACCCGCAAGAAACGGCGCCTCTACATGCTGGGCCTCGCCCTGCTGGGCCTTGGCGCGGCCACCGCCCTGACGCTGACCGCGTTCGAGGACAACATCGTCTTCTTCTTCAGCCCCACGCAGTTGCAGACCCAGGACATCGGCGACCGCAACTTCCGCCTGGGCGGCCTCGTCGAGGAAGGCAGCGTCAGCAAGATGCCCGACGGGGTGACGACGCGGTTCCGCGTCACCGACACGGTGCACACCGTCGCGGTCAGCTACCGCGGCCAGCTTCCCGACCTGTTCCGCGAGGGCCAGGGCGTCATCACGGAAGGCCGCATGATCAACGGCGTCTTCCAGGCGCGCGAGGTGCTGGCCAAGCACGACGAGAACTACATGCCGCCGGAGGTCGCCGCCGCGCTGAAGGAAGCGGAGCACTTCAAGGCGAACTCGAAGGAGCAGAAGCCCAGCTCGTGACGCTGGCGGCTTCTCCACTCCTCCTCATTCCGTTCTTTTAGGGAGCATCGGGCCCGTGATTCCCGAACTCGGCCATTACGCGCTGGTGCTGGCGCTGTTCGTGGCGCTGGTGCAGTCCGGCGTCCCCCTGGTGGGTGCCGCCACCGGCAACGCCGCCTGGATGGGCGTCGCCCGCCCCGCCGCCATCGCGCAGTTGCTGCTGGTGCTGGTCGCCTACGGCGCCCTCACCTGGGCCCATGTGGTGTCGGACTTCAGCGTGTCGAACGTGGTCCAGAACAGCCACTCGATGAAGCCGATGCTCTACAAGGTGTCGGGCGTGTGGGGGAACCACGAAGGCTCGATGATGCTGTGGGTCGTCATGCTGACGGCGTTCGGCGCGGCCGTCGGCATCTTCGGGCGCAACCTGCCGCCCTCGCTGAAAGCCCGCGTCATCTCCGTCCAGGGCATGATCGGCGTCGGCTTCCTGCTGTTCATCCTGATCACGTCGAACCCCTTCATCCGCGTGGTTCCGGCGCCGCTCGACGGCAACGACCTGAACCCGCTGCTGCAGGACCCCGGCCTCGCCTTCCACCCGCCTTTCCTCTACGCGGGCTATGTCGGCTTCTCCATCGCCTTTTCCTTCGCGGTCGCCGCCCTGATCGAAGGCCGCGTCGACCCGGCCTGGGCGCGCTGGGTGCGTCCCTGGACGCTGGCCGCCTGGTCGACCCTGACCGCCGGCATCGCGCTCGGCTCCTGGTGGGCCTATTACGAGCTGGGCTGGGGCGGCTGGTGGTATTGGGACCCGGTCGAGAACGCCTCCTTCATGCCCTGGCTGGCCGGCACCGCGCTGCTGCACTCCGCCATCGTGGTGGAGAAGCGCGACGCGCTGAAGACCTGGACCATCCTGCTGGCGATCATCACCTTCTCGCTGTCGCTGATGGGCACCTTCCTGGTGCGGTCGGGCATCCTGACCTCGGTCCATGCCTTCGCGGTGGACCCGGCGCGCGGCGTCTTCATCCTGGTCCTGCTGGCCATCGCCACCGGCGGCTCGCTGCTGCTCTACTCCGTGCGGGCGCCCAGCCTGAAGACCGGCGGCCTGTTCGCCCCGGTCAGCCGCGAGGGCTCGCTGGTGCTGAACAACCTGCTGCTGTCCACCGCGACGGCGACGGTCTTCATCGGCACGCTCTACCCGCTGTTCCTCGACGTGCTCGACCTCGGCAAGGTGTCGGTCGGCCCGCCCTTCTTCAACGCCACCTTCATCCCCGTCGCCATCCCGATGGTGATCGCCATGGTGGTCGGCCCCTTCCTGGCCTGGAAGCGCGCCGACCTGCTGGGCGCCCTGACCCGGCTGTGGACGGCGGGCGTGGCGACCGTGGCCTGCGTCGCCATCGCCGCCTACGTCACCAACGGCGGCGGGCCGCTGCTGGCGCTGGTCGGGGTCGCGCTCGCCGCCTGGGCCTTCTTCGGCTCGCTGGCCGAGTTCGCGGAGCGCATCCGCCTGTTCCGCATCCCGGTGAAGGACAGCTGGAACCGCGCGGTCAACCTGCCGCGCAGCGCCTGGGGCATGACCATCGCCCACGCCTCCATGGGCATCGCCATCGCCGGCATGACCGGCACCTCGGCCTGGCAGAGCGAGACCATCCAGGCGATGAAGCCGGGCGACAACGCCACGGTCGGCGCCTACGCCGTGCATTTCGACCGCGTCGGCACGATGCAGGGGCCGAACTACAGCGCCGAGCAGGGCGTCTTCACCGTCACCCGCGACGGCAAGACCATCGCCACCCTGACGCCGCAGCGCCGCAGCTACCCGGTCACCCGCATGACGACGACCGAGGCGGCGATCCACACCACCTGGCTGTCCGACGTCTACGTGGCACTGGGCGACCCGACGCAGAACGGCACGGCCTGGACCGTGCGGCTGTACCATCACCCGCTGGTGCCGTGGATCTGGATCGGCTCGCTGGGGATGATGCTGGGCGGGCTGGTCAGCCTGTCCGACCGCCGCTTCCGCGTCGGTGCCCCGGAGCGCCGCCGCGCCGCCAAGGGCAATCTTCAGCCCGCCGAGTAAGGACACGCTTCCGATGCGCCGCCTGATCTATCTGTTGCCGCTGCTGCTGTTCGTCGGTGTCGGCGTGGCCTTCCTGCGCGGGTTCGACCGCGACCCGCGCGACATCCCCTCCGCCCTGATCGACAAGCCGGCGCCGGAGTTCGCCCTGCCGCCGCTGCCGGGCCACAAGGAAGGGCTGTCCAACGCGACGCTGAAGGGCGACGTCACGCTGGTGAACGTCTTCGCCTCCTGGTGCATTCCCTGCAAGGCCGAGCACCCGATCATCACCCGGCTGGCCCGCGAGCAGGGTGTGACGGTGCGCGGCATCAACCACAAGGACAAGGCGGAGGACGCCATCGCTTGGCTGAACCGCAACGGCGATCCCTACGCCAGCATCGGCGTCGACCTGGACGGCCGCGTGTCCATCGACTGGGGGGTCTACGGCGTGCCGGAGACCTTCCTGCTCGACCGCCAGGGCCGCATCCGCTTCAAGCATGTCGGCCCCCTGACCCCGCAGGTGGTCGAGGAGCAGATCCTGCCCATGGTCAAGCATCTGCGGAGCGCGTCGTGAGAGCCCTCCTTCTCGCTGTCCTGCTGGCGTTGACCCCGGTCGCCGCCTCCGCCGTCCAGCCCGACGAGGTGCTGAAGGACCCGGCGCTGGAAGGCCGCGCCCGGGAGATCAGCAAGGATCTGCGCTGCCTCGTCTGCCAGAACCAGTCGATCGACGATTCCAACGCGCCGCTCGCCCGCGACCTGCGCGTGCTGGTCCGCGAGCGGCTGACCGCCGGCGACAGCAACCAGCAGGTGCTGAGCTTCGTCACCGACCGTTACGGCGACTATGTGCTGCTGCGCCCGCCCTTCAAGGCGACGACGCTGTTCCTGTGGATCGGCCCCTTCGTGATCCTGGCCATCGGCGGCGTCGTGACGGCCCTGTACCTGCGCGGGCGGAAGGGGGCTGCCGCCGATGGCCCGATGACCGCGGGCGGCGACACCGCCCCGCTGACCGAGGACGAGCGGCGGCGCCTGGACGCCCTGCTCCGCAAGGACAAAGCCTGATGCTGTTCTGGATCGTCGCCGCCGCCCTGACGGCGGCCGTGGTGCTGCTGATCGTGCCGCCGCTGCTGAGGAAGCCCGAGGGAGCCGCCGAGGAGCGGGCCGCCTACGACCTGGAGGTCTACCGCGACCAGCTGGGCGAGCTGGAGCGCGACCAGGGCCGCGGCCTGATCAGCGAGGCGCAGGCCGCTGCCGCCCGCGCCGAGATCGGCCGCCGCATGCTGGCCATCGCCGACCACGGCAAGGGCTCCGCGAAAGACGCGAAGAAGAGCAAGGTGCCCGCCGCCCGCGCCCCGCGCAGCGCGATGGCGCTGGCCGCCCTGCTGGCCGTCCTGCTGCCGCTCGGCACGCTGGCCGTCTACGGCAAGCTCGGCCGTCCCGAGTTGCCGGCCCAGCCGCTGGCCTCGCGCAATCTGGATCATGAGCGCGGCGGGCCGCCGAAGAACGTGCTGGCGGCGATGGACAAGCTGAAGGCCCAGCTCGCCGAGACCCCCGACGACCCGCAGGGTTGGGCCATCCTCGGCCAGGCCTACGCCAAGATGGGCCGCCTGCCCGAGGCCGCCGACGCGCTGGGCAAGGCCGTGGCCCTGGCCGGCGACGATCTGGAGCTTCTCGGCAGCTACGGCGAGGTCCTGATCTCGGCCAATGGCGGCACCGTGCCGGACGAGGCCCGCAAGACCTTCGACCGCGTGCTGGCGAAGGACCCCAAGGAGCCGCGCGCCCGCTTCTACGCCGCGCTGGCCCGCTTCCAGGCCGGCGACACCAAGGACGCGCTGGAGCGCTGGAGCGCCCTGCTCGCCGAGTCCCACGCCGACGCGCCCTGGGTGCCGATCGTCCGGACGCAGATCGCGGAGGCCGCCAAGGCGCTGAACCTCGACCCGGCCAAGGTGACGCCGGAACCGCTGCCCGCCCAGCAACAGCCGCCGGTCGCCCAGAACCAGGGCCAGAATCAGGGTCAGGGCCAAGCGCAGGGCCAGACCGAGGGCGAGGACCAGCAGCAGATGATCCGCGGCATGGTCGACGGGCTGGCCGCCCGGCTGGAGGCCAACCCGGACGACGTGGACGGCTGGCTGCGGCTGTCGCGCTCCTACGGCGTGATGGGCGAGTCGGCGAAGGCCATCGACGCCGCCCGCAAGGCGCGGGAGCGGGCGCCCCAGCGGCCCGACGTTCTGGTCGCCTACGCCTCTGCCCTGCTGTCGGCGGAGCCGCGGAGCAGCAAGCCCGGCCCGATGCCGGAGGAGGCCGTCGCCTCGCTCCGTCAGGCGCTGGCGGCCGAGCCCGACAACCGCGACGCGCTCTGGCTGCTCGGCCTGAACGCCGCGGGCGTCGGCCAGACCGCCGAGGCCACCGATCTGTGGACCCGCCTGCTGGCTCAGTTCAAGCCGGAGGAGCCGGAATACACGCTGATTCGCGCCCGCCTCGAGTCGCTGAAGGCCGGCGGCTGATCCTCTCCCGAATGTCCCTTGCACCCGGACCGGTCCGAAGAGCAGGATAGCGATGCACGCTGGGGTGGCGTTTCCGGCAAAGGAGCGCCACCCGCAGGCCGATCCGCCAGGGACGCGACCGATTGCCCACCCACGCGCTCACCGCCAAAGGTCCCGCCACCGGCCCCGGCATGGCGGGAAAGCCGCTGGAGGCGGCCTTCTGGATGCTGGGGGCCGCCCTGTTCATCGCCATCGGCAACGCGATGATCCGCCATGTCAGCGGCGAGCTTCATCCCTTTGAAATCGTCTTCTTCCGCAACCTGTTCAGCCTGATGTTCATGCTGCCCTGGATCGCGGCGGTCGGGCTGGGACGGCTGCGCACCGGGCGGGCGGGGCTCTACGCCTCGCGCTCGGCGACGAGCTTGGTGGCGATGCTGTGCTGGTTCTACAGCGTCACCCACATGCCGCTGCCGGACGCCACGGCGCTCAGCTTCACCATCCCCCTCTTCGTCACCGCCGGGGCCGCGCTGTTCCTGAACGAGACGGTGCGGGCGCGGCGCTGGGCCGCCGTCCTGGTCGGGCTGGCCGGGGTGATGATCGTCATCCGCCCCGATGACGCCACCCTGGACCCGACGATCCTGGTCATGCTCCTGCATTGCGTCGCCGCCGCCATAACCACGCTCCAGGTGCGGGCGCTGGCGACCTCCGACGGGGTGATGGTGGTGGTTGCCTACATGGGGCTGTTCCTGACCCCGATGGCGCTGGTGCCGGCGCTGTTCGTGTGGGAGTGGCCGAGTTGGACGGCGCTCGGCTGGCTCGTCCTGCTGGGCGGCGTGCTGACGCTGGGGCAACTGGCGATGACCCGCGCCTTCAAGCTGGCGCCGGCCTCGGCGATGATGCCCTACGATTACGCCCGCCTGCCCTTCACCGCCCTGCTCGCCTGGCCGCTGTTCGGCGAGGCCATGGACGTCTGGGGCTGGGTCGGGGCCGGGGTGATCGCCGCCTCCGCCCTCTACACCGCGCATCGCGACGCGGCGCAGTCCCGCGCGGAGCGGAGTGCGGCCAAGGCGTGAGCCGTCAATGCTCCGCGGCAGGCTTCATCTGCTGTTCCTTGCGCAGGGCGGCGCGGGCGCGATCCTCATGCTCGGGCTTCAGATTGCTCCGCACCGCATGGACGGCCGTGGCCAGAACCGCCGCGTCGTCCACGAAACCGACCGCGATCAGCCAGTCCGGGATCGAGTCCGCGGGCAGCACGAAATAGGCCAGCGCCGCCATCAGGATCGCCTTCGCCTTGAAGGGCGTCTGCGGGTCGGTCGCGCAGAAGAAGGCGGCCAGCGCCTGCTCCAGGAAGGGAACGCGGTGCAGGTTGGCGCGCAGCGTGTTCCAGAAGCGGCGGCGGACGTAGCGCTCGTTCCGCTCCACGCGGACGGGATCAATGACGGTGGGCAAAGCGGCGGCGGCTTCGGTGGTTCCGTCGGTGGCGATCGGCATGGCTTTCCCTGGGCTCCCCCTGCACCGGCCGCCCTTCCCGGTGGACCGGGCGGGGCGGCCTGTTGCACAGTTGCGTGGAGTGACAACAGCGCAGACGCGCCAACGGTCCCGCCAAGGGTTCGACTACGGCCAAAGGGTCAGAAGGAGGAAACCGCCATGCCGATGAAGAAGGGCTACAAGGAGTTGCTGGCCGAAGCGAACGCCCGCATCGAGGCGATCACGCCACAGGAGGCGCTGTCCCTGCACGGCGACCCCGACGTGGTCTTCGTCGACATCCGCGACCCGCGCGAGCTGACGCGCGACGGCATGATCCCCGGCGCCTTCCCGGCCACCCGCGGCATGCTGGAATTCTGGGTGGACCCGGACAGCCCCTATCACAAGCCGGTCTTCGCGTCGGGCAAGCGCTTCGTCTTCTACTGCGCCAGCGGCTGGCGCTCGGCGCTCGCCACCGACACCGTGCAGTCGATGGGGCTGGAGAACGTCTGCCACCTCGAAGGCGGCTTCAAGGGCTGGAAGGAGGCCGGGTTGCCCGTCGCCATGCCGCCCGCCACCGAACGCAAGGGAAGCTGAGATGGACCAGAGAGTCAGCCTGATCACTCTGGGCGTTGCCGACCTCGCGCGCAGCCGCCGCTTCTACGAGGAGGGGCTGGGCTGGACCCCCTCTCCGGTCAGCCAGGACGCCATCACCTTCTACCAGCTGGGTGGCGTGGCGCTCGCCCTGTTCGGGCGGGAGGCGCTGGCCGAGGACGCGCATCTGGCGGAGTCCGGCCCGACCTCGGGCTTCGGCGGCATCACGCTGGCCCACAACCTGCGCAGCAAGGCCGAGGTGGACGCCGTGATGGCCCAGGCCGAGCGGGCCGGCGGGCGCATCCTGAAGCCGGCGCAGGATGTCCTCTGGGGCGGCTACAGCGGCTATTTCGCCGATCCGGACGGCCATCCCTGGGAGGTCGCCTGGAACCCCTTCGCCGCGCTGGGCGAGGACGGGAGCTTCAGGCTGGAAGGGTGAGCGGCACGTCGTCCATCTGCAATCTTTGATCGAGAATGCGGTGGAGGCGTCTGACGCCGTTCGGACCAGGACACCGTCATGACACCCATGACGGTGTCGTTCAAAAACGAAGAATGTTACTTTTTGACGAAATATATTTTCATTAAAATGTAGATCAATATTAATATGTACCATCCACGATGCAATGACCTGCAACGTCAACGCATCGTGGAACCAGCCGATGTCTACGGTCAAAGCACGCCTTTTGGTTGCTCTCTCTGTTCTGTGCTTCTTTCTTTTCGCGATTGCGGCCACCGGCTGGCTGGCCCTTGGGCAGTCGCACCAGGGCATGGAGACGGTGTTCAAGGACCGCGTCGTCCCGCTGCGCGACCTGAAGGTCGTCTCCGACATGTTCGCCGTCAACATCGTCGACACCACGCACAAGG
The DNA here is from genome assembly GCF_059803775.1 of Azospirillum sp. UFLA03-27. Lineage (NCBI taxonomy): Bacteria > Pseudomonadati > Pseudomonadota > Alphaproteobacteria > Rhodospirillales > Azospirillaceae > Azospirillum > Azospirillum sp. UFLA03-27. The sequence goes on from NZ_JAUQTX010000084.1 coordinate 14,679, forward strand.
TGCGCGGCGGCGCCGAGACGTGGGAAGGCGGTCTCAAATCCATCGATGCCGCGCTCGGCGAGATCGCGACGCGCTGGTCGGCCTTCACGGCCACTTCGATGAACGCCCGCGAAAAGGAGCTGGCGAACGAGGCCGAGCGCCACATGGGCAAGGCGCGCGCCGCCGCGACGACCGCCCGCGCGCTGATGCAGGCCAGGGATCAGGCCGCGCTCGAAGCCTTCGCGGTGTCCACGCTCTACCCCAGCATCGACCCGATGGCGGCGGCCGTCGGCAAGCTGGTCGACCTGCAGTTGAAGGAGGCCGAGGCCGAGTATGGGCGGACCAACGCCGCCTACGACACCTCCCGCTGGATCCTGGGGATCGCGGTGCTCCTCGGCGTTCTGGCCGCGGCCTTTGCCGTGACGACGACGCTGTTCCGCGTGGTCGGCCCGCTGCACGCCATGGCCGAACTGATGCAGCGCCTCGCCAAGGGCGATCTCGGCATCACCGTCGACGGCACGGACCGAATGGACGAGGTCGGCACACTCGCCCGCTCGCTGGCGGTGTTCAAGGACTCCGCCGCCGCGAACCGCCGGATGGCGGAGGAGCAGCGCCAGGAGCAGGCCCGCAAGGAAGCCCGGCAGGCGCTCGTCGAGACGTACATCGTCGGCTTCGACAGCACGGTGCACGCGACGCTGAAGATGCTGGCCTCCGCCGCCACCGAGATGCGCGCCACCGCGGAGTCGATGTCGTCCACCGCCGAGGAGACCAGCCGGCAGGCGTCGACGGTCGCCGCCGCGTCGGAGCAGGCGACCACCAACGTCCAGGCGGTTGCCGGAGCCACCGAGGAGTTGTCCGCCTCCATCACCGAGATCGGCCGCCACGTCGCGACCTCCACCACCATCGCCGGCAACGCCGTGGAGGAGGCGACCCGCACCGACCGGACGGTCCAGGGCCTGGCGGAGGCCGGTCAGAAGATCGGGGAGGTGGTCGGGCTCATCAAGGCCATCGCCGACCAGACCAACCTGCTGGCGCTCAACGCCACCATCGAGGCCGCGCGCGCCGGGGAGGCCGGCAAGGGCTTCGCCGTGGTGGCCTCGGAGGTCAAGTCGCTGGCCAACCAGACGGCCAAGGCGACCGAGGAGATCGCCACCCAGATCCAGACGATCCAGGGCGTGACCACCGAAACCGTCCGCGCCATCAAGATCATCGGCGGGACGATCGGGGAGATCAACGGCATCGCCACCACCATCGCCGCCGCGGTGGAGGAGCAGGGTACTGCCACCGGCGAGATCGCCCGCAACGTCCAGCAGGCCGCCCACGGCACGACAGAGGTGTCGGGCAGCATCGTCCAGGTTCATCAGGCCGCGGTGGAGACCGGGTCCGCCGCTTCCCAGGTGCTGTCGTCTGCCGAGGAACTCAGCCGGCAGGCGGAAACGCTCCGCCTGGAGGTCGAGCGCTTCCTCGTCAACATCCGGGCGGCGTGAGCGGCGTTCCGCACCACGCAGCCATCGCCCGAAACGAAACGAGGGGGCCGAAGCCCCCTCGTTCCACGTTCACAACGGTCTCGCGCTTACTTGACGTTCGCGCGGGCCATGGCGCCCAGACGCAGGCGGAGCGCGTTCAGCTTGATGAAGCCTTCCGCGTCCTTCTGGTTGTAGACGCTGTCTTCCTCGAACGTCACATAGTCCATGCGGTAGAGGCTGTTCGGCGACTTGCGGCCGACGACCGTGACGTTGCCCTTGAACAGCTTCAGGCGGACCACGCCGTTCACCGGCTCCTGGGTCTGGTCGATCAGGGCCTGGAGCGCCAGACGCTCCGGGCTGAACCAGTAGCCGCAGTAGATCAGCTCAGCGTAGCGCGGCATCAGCTCATCCTTCAGATGGCCGGCGCCGCGGTCGAGCGTGATGCTTTCCATCGCGCGGTGGGCGGCCAGCAGGATGGTGCCGCCCGGCGTCTCGTACACGCCGCGCGACTTCATGCCGACATAGCGGTTCTCGACGAGGTCGAGGCGGCCGATGCCGTTCTCGCCGCCCAGACGGTTCAGCTCGGTCAGCAGGGCCGCCGGGGACAGGGCCTTGCCGTCGATCGCCACGGCGTCGCCGCGCTTGAACTCGACCTCGACGTAGGTCGGGGTGTCCGGGGCCTTCTCCGGGGCGACGGAGCGGGTGTACATGTCCTCGAACGGCTCGACCCACGGGTCCTCCAGCGCCTTCCCCTCGTAGGAGATGTGCAGGAGGTTGGCGTCGGTGGAGTACGGGGCCTCGCCGCGCTTGTCCTTGGCGATCGGGATCTGGTTCTTCTCGGCGTAGTCGATCAGCCGGGTGCGGCTGTTCAGGTCCCACTCGCGCCACGGGGCGATGATCTTGATGTCCGGGCGGAGCGCGTAGTAGCCCAGCTCGAAGCGGACCTGGTCGTTGCCCTTGCCGGTGGCGCCGTGGGCCACGGCATCGGCGCCGACCTGGTTGGCGATCTCGATCTGGCGCTTGGCGATCAGCGGCCGTGCGATCGAGGTGCCGAGCAGGTAGGTGCCTTCATAGAGGGTGTTGGCGCGGAACATCGGGAACACGAAGTCCCGCACGAACTCTTCGCGCAGGTCGTCGATGAAGATGTTTTCCGGCTTGATGCCCAGAAGCTCGGCCTTCTTGCGCGCCGGCTCCAGCTCCTCGCCCTGGCCGAGGTCGGCGGTGAAGGTCACCACCTCGCATTGATAGGTTTCCTGGAGCCACTTCAGGATCACCGAGGTGTCGAGGCCGCCCGAATAGGCGAGCACCACTTTCTTGATCTGTTTGCCGGACGCACCGCTCATGGGACTACTCACGCGGGTGGGGAAAAATATCGGTGCCGGACAGTAGCCCTACGACCGATGCGAATCAATCGGTCCCGCTCATAAGTCCCCTCTCCCCTCTGGGGAGAGGGTTAGGGTGAGGGGGTTGCGCTTTTGCCGAACGTACCGAAACGCACATCCCCCTCACCGGCCCTTTGGGCCACCCTCTCCCCAGAGGGGAGAGGGTTAAGGGGCTTCAGTCCGTTCCGGTTTCGGCCGTAACGGTGCTCTCCGCGGCGGGGCGGGCGGGCGCCCGGTCCACGAAGGGCCAGCGGATGTAGGCGTAGAGCCACATCGCCAGGATGTCCGCCCCGTTGATCAGCAGGACCAGCGCCCACAGCGGGCTGCGCCCGCCCTTGGCCAGCACCCAGCCGCCGAAGATCAGCTTCAGCATCAGCAGGATCGCCATGACGAGGTTCGCCGTCCACGGGTCGGTGGACATGATCGCCGCCCAGGGCTGCCAATAGACGGCGTTGAGCAGGCCGACAATGGCGTCGAGCATCTCCATCACGCGGCCCTCCGCGCCTTGCGCGGCCGCGCCGGCGCGTCGACCAGGACCCGCGCCGGCCAGCGCCGCACCGTCAGCAGGCCCAGCACGCCGACCAGCCCGATCACCGGCACGAAGATCACCAGCGCCCACCAGGGCGAGAAGCCCGCCCGGCGGAAGATGCGCATCAGCGGCCAGACCGCCGCCGCGTTGAACAGGAACAGGATCAGGCCGGGATCGACGGCGAACTCAGGCACGGAGCACTCCCAGGGATAATTCCGGCCTTACCCGGCCAGCGCCGCGTCCTTCTCGGCCAGCACCTTCTCGATGGCGGCGCGGTCGGCGGCGGACAGGCGGACGGACGCGCTCTTCAACTGGCCGCAGGCGGCCATGATGTCCTCGCCGCGGGTGGTGCGGACGGGGCTGGCATAGCCGGCGTTGTTGACGATGTCGCCGAAGACCTGGATCGCCCGGTCGGTCGAACGCTCGTAGGGTGCGCCCGGCCAGGGGTTGAAGGGGATCAGGTTGATCTTCGACGGGATGCCTTCCAGCAACTTGACCAGGGCGCGGGCGTCCGCCGGGCTGTCGTTGATGCCCTTCAGCATCACGTATTCGAAGGTGATGCGCCGCGCGTTGTTCAGGCCGGGGTAATTGCGGCAGGCGTCCATCAGCTCCTTCAACGGATATTTCCGGTTGATGGGCATGATGATGTCGCGCAGCTCGTCGGTCACGGCGTGCAGGCTGACCGCGAGGTTGACGTTCAGCTCCTCGCCACAGCGCTTCATGGCCGGGACGACGCCGGAGGTCGAGAGCGTGATGCGGCGCTTCGAGATCGAGATCCCGTCGCCGTCCATGACGATCTTCAGCGCCTTGGCGACGTTCTCGTAGTTAAAGAGCGGCTCCCCCATCCCCATCATGACGATGTTGGAGATCATCCGCCCGTCCGGCGGCGCCGGCCATTCGCCGAGCGCGTCGCGGGCCAGCATGACCTGGGCCACGATCTCCGAGGCGTCGAGGTTGCGCACCAGACGCTGCGTGCCGGTGTGGCAGAAGCGGCAGGTCAGCGTGCAGCCGACCTGCGAGGAGACGCAGAGCGTGCCGCGGTCCTCCTCGGGGATGTGGACGCTCTCCACCTCCTGCCCGTCGGGCATCCGCAGCAGCCACTTGCGCGTGCCGTCTACCGACTTCAGGTCGCGCACGACCGTCGGGCGGGCCACGGCGTAGCTTTCCGCCAGCTTCTCGCGCACTGGCTTGGCGAGCGTGGTCATCACCGCGAAGTCGGTGGCTCCGCGGTGGTAGATCCAGTGCCAGAGCTGGCGGGCCCGGAATTTCTCCAGGCCGACGGACAGCATTTCGGCTTCCAGCTCGTCGCGGGACAGGCCGACAAGGTTCTTGCGCCCGTCGGCGTCAACAGCCGGCAGGGCAAAGGCAGCAGCATGGTTGGAGGCGCTCATGGCCCCCTAAATAGGGCCACGAGCGTCCGGAGTCAAAAGACGAAACGAGGAGCGACCAAGTGAAAAGAGCAGCGCTGCTCAGCGCTTCACGCCGCAGGCCTGGTTGATCGCGTCGTAAGCCTGGGCGAAGCCGTCGGTGCTGTAGGTGTCGGTGGTCTTCGTGCCGCGGCCCGAAACACCCTTCACCACCATGGACTTGCCCTTGGCGTCGCGCATCGCGGCGGTGACGGCCTTGTCGGTGTCGGCGTCGCGCGCCCAGGCGGTCTCGCCGTCGGTGAACAGCTTGAAGGACTTGCCGGCCACGTCCAGCGTGGACTCGCTGTCCTTCTTGAGGGGATAGCCGACGACGACGCTGACGACGTCCAGCGCCTTTTCCGCCGGGCGGTGGGTGACCAGCACATAGATGTCCCCGCGCTTGGCCGCGGCGGGCTCCTTCTTCTTGGGCTGGCTGGACAGGTAGCAGACCTTGTGCCCGCCCTCGTCGAAGGCGAAGGCGTTCCAGTCCTTGAAGGTCCCCAGCAGGCGCGGATCGGCGGCGCCAGCCGTGGTAACGGTTGCGGCGAGGATCGGACCGGCCAGAAGCAGAGCGGCGCCGGCGGTGCGACGGATGGTGCGAATGGGCAACATCGGTTGGCGAAGGCTCGAATGGTTTCGCGGACGGGTTCGGGAGTGGGTCGGACCCTACCCCAATTCGGTGAGGCTTTCCAGGGCCGCCGCCCCGTCCCGGCGGCGAAGTCACGGGTTGTTCAGCGAGCCGGTCCTGCAATCGATCGCTCGATTTCGCGTCGAAAGCCGGTGATCCGACCGAGAACAGGACGCGTAGAAGGTCCATCGAACGCTGGACCGAACGCCGCAGCACACCCATGAGACCACTGGCCGCCCGACCACTCGACGGTGCACACGACGCGGGGGAGCGCCAAACACGCTTTGCAGCGGGGCGCCCCGCGCACCATGTGATGCGGGGCTTGCCCTTGTACGCAAAGCCCATGCGCGCAGAGACGGCGCTCCCGAAGACGTGCCCGAAGACGTGGATGCAGGATCTTGGTTCCTCTGCCGCCGGCGCTGACCGGACCTTCGAAGAACTGCTGACCGCGGTCGGGCGGGACCGCGACCGCACGGCTTTCGCGGCCCTGTTCGGGCATTTCGCCCCGCGGTTGAAGGCCTATCTGCGCCGCCAGGGCTGCGACGCGGGCGGTGCGGAGGAGTTGGTGCAGGACGTAATGCTGTTGGTGTGGCGCCGCGCGGAAACCTATGACCCGACCCAGGCGTCCGCCGCCACCTGGGTGTTCACCATCGCCCGCAACCGGCGGATCGACGCGCTGCGACGGGAACAGCGGCCCGAGATCGACCCAGCCGACCCCACGCTGGTGCCCGACCCGGTGGAAAGCGCCGACGACGGGGTGGCGGCGCGCGAAACCGCCGGACGCCTGAAAGCGGCGCTGAAGACCCTGCCGCCAGAACAGGCCGACCTGCTGCGGCTGGCCTATTTCGAGGACAAGCCGCACAGCCAGATCTCCGCCGAACAGGGCATTCCGCTGGGCACCGTCAAGTCGCGCCTGCGTCTGGCCATGGAGCGGCTGCGCAAGGCCATGAGGGACTCCCGATGACCGTGCCCACCCACCATCCCGGCGACACCCTGCTGATCGACTATGCCGGCGGCGCTCTGGGCGAGGCGGCGTCGCTGATCGTGGCGACGCATCTGGCGCTGTGCCCCTGCTGCCGCCTGAACGTCGCCGAGATGGAAGCGGTCGGCGGCGCCCTGCTGGAGAGCATCGAGCCGGAGGAGGTCGACCCCGCCTGCCTGGAGACGGTTCTCGCCCGGCTGGACGACTTGCCGCCCCTGCCCCGCGCGCCCCGGCCGAAGCTGGTCTGCCAGCCGGCCGAAGTGCCGCTGCTGCCCGAGCCGCTGCGCCGCTATGTCGGCAGCGACCTGTCGCGCCTGCCCTGGAAGCGGCTTATGCGCGGCATGGACTGCTACGACATCCCGCTGGGTTCCCCACTGGAGTCCGGTTCCGAACGCCGCGGCAAGGCCCGGCTGATGCGGCTGGCGAGCGGCGTCGGGCCGCCCCACCACACCCACCGGGGGATTGAACTGACTCTGGTTCTGGACGGCGGCTTCACCGACGATCTGGGCCAGTTCGCCCGCGGCGACCTGTCCGTCGCCGACGACTCCGTGCGCCACCGCCCGGTGGCCGACGACGAGGGCTGCCTGTGCCTGGCCGTGACCGACGCGCCGCTTCGTTTCACCGGCGCGCTGGGGCTGATCCTCAACCCCTTCGTGACGTTCTGAATTTGAACCGGATCATCCGTCGTCGCGGACGACATCAGTCATCGTCACGGACGATCACCGGCTTCTGGATGTCGCGCATACGGCGGCGGCGCTCCGGGTTGCGCATGATCTGGCGGCCGTGCTGGTGATCGCGCAGCGGCTCGGTCGGGCCGCCGACGCGCACCGGGCGTTCGGCGAAGCGGCCCAGGCTGATCATCCGGTCGTACATCACCAGGGCGCCGGCCACCCCGACGTTGATGCAGAACTTCATCGGGATCTTCACCGTGAAGTCGCAGCGCTCCAGCAGCGGTTCGGACAGGCTGCCGCGCTCCGGCCCCAGCACATAGGCGGCGCGCGTCGGATGGCGGAAGCTGGGCAGTTCCACCGCGTCCTCGGTCAGCTCCACCCCGACGAGTTGGCAGTCCTTGGGCAGGGCCAGATCGGCCACCCGGTCGTAGACGTAGAGCGGCAGATGCTCCGACGCGCCGGAGGTGTCCACGATGTGCGCCTCGTGCAGGTCGGGCTCCGGGTCGATGGCGAAGAAGAAGGAGGCGCCGAAGGCGTGGGCGGAGCGCATCAGGTTGCCGACATTGCCCGGCTTGCTGATCCGCTCCACCCCGATGGCGAAATATCCACGCATGGCTTTGCACAATCACTCGTAGTTTCGGCCCGCGCATAGCGCGAATCGGCCGTGATCCGGTGGGTCCGATGGTGCGACACCTTGCCTCGCGCCCCGGAGAGAGGCAAGCTCTCCACCCATGAGCCACGACCATTCCTCCTGCTGCGGCGGCCACGGTGACCACCACGGCCACGCCGACCATCACCACCCCGCCGAGGGGCACGCCGACCTGTCCGGACCGCCGGAGGCGCCGATCCTCGTCGAGGTGACGCGCGGCGGCATGGTGGAATCCGTCCATCGCGGGCGCGCCTGCATCGTCGATTCCGACGGTCGTGTGCTGGCCCAGTGGGGCGACATCCAGGCGCCGGTCTACCCGCGCTCCGCCATCAAGGCCATCCAGGCGATCCCGCTCGTCGAGACGGGCGCGCTGGACGCTTACGAGTTGGGCGACCAGGAGCTGGCGCTGGCCTGCTCCTCCCACCATGGGGAGATCCGCCACACCCGCATCGCGGAGGCCTGGATCAAGCGCATCGGCCTGACCGTGGGCGATTACGAGTGCGGGGCGCATCTGCCGACCGACACCGAGACCGCCCACGAGATGATCCGCCACGGCGAGACGCCGACCGCCTTCCACAACAACTGCTCCGGCAAGCACGCCGGCTTCCTGACCACCGCCCTGCACAGGGGCGAACCGACCAAGGGCTATGTCCGCTTCGACCACCCGGTGCAGCAGCGCATCCTCGGCGTGATGGAGCAGATGACCGGCCAGGACCTGTCGCAGGCCCCCTGGGGCGTCGACGGCTGCGCCATCCCGACCATCGGCATCCCGTTGGGCGCCATCGCCTACGCCATGGCCCGCATCGGCGACCCCAAGGATCTGCCCGACTCCCGCGCCGAGGCGGTGGCCCGTATCCGCCGCGCCTGGCGGTCGCACCCGCACCTGATCGCCGGCAAGGACAGCTTCGACACCGGCATGATGCAGGCGGCGGGCGGACTGGTGCTGGTCAAGGGCGGGGCCGAGGGCGTGGGCTGCGCCGTCCTGCCCAAGCAGGGCCTGGGCATCGCCCTGAAGATCGACGACGGCACCCCCCGCGCCCGCGAGGTCGCCCTGGCCGCCCTGATCCGCGCCACCAAGGTGCTGTCCGACGAACAGTGGACGCGGGCCGGCCAGCTCATCAACCAGCCGGTGACCAACCGCAACGGCCTGGAGGTCGGCGTGGTCCGCCCGGCGGAGGGCTGAAGGTCCGCAAGCGCGATCAAGCGGCCCTCGGCTAGGGTGCCGGGCATGGAGGACCCATGACCAAGCCCGACACCCTGCTGGACTACGGCCGCCGCATCGAGCGTGTCATCGACCACATCGCCGCCCATCTGGACGAGACGCTGGAGTTGGAACGGCTGGCCGCCGTCGCCTGCTTCTCGCCCTACCATTTCCACCGCATCTACCGCGCCATGGCGGGGGAAACGGCGGCGGACACGTTGCGTCGGCTGCGTCTGCACCGTGCCGCAGGCGACCTCGTGAAGGGCGGAGACGGCATGGAGCAGGTCGCACGGCGCGCCGGCTACGGCAGCGTGGAGGCGTTCACCCGCGCCTTCGGGCAGGTCTACGGCCTGAGCCCCGGCGCCTACCGGCGGCAAGGCCGCCTGGTTCCTCCATCCGACCAACCACCGGACGAGGAGCGAAGCATGCACGACGTCACCATCCGCGATCTGCCGCCGCTGCGCGTGGCCGCCATGGCTCACCAAGGCCCCTATATGAACATCGGCACGACCTTCGAGCGGCTGTACGCCTGGGCCGCGGGCCGCGGCCTTGTGGGACCGGAGACGCGGTCCTTCGCCCTTTATTACGACGACCCGGAATCGGTTCCGGCGGACCATCTCCGTTCCGAGGCCGCGTTGCTGGTCGACGGACCGATCCCTGAGGACGGACCGGTTCGCGCGCGTGACATTCCCGGCGGCCGGCACGCCGTTCTGATCCACAAGGGTCCCTACGCGGAGTTGGAACGCCCCTACCGCTGGCTCTACCGCGACTGGCTGCCGTCGAGCGGCCACACGCCGGCCGACCGCCCCTGCGTCGAGGAATATCTGAACAATCCCCGCACCCTTCCCCCCGAGGAGTGGCTGACGGAGATCCGGTTGCCTTTGGCGTGAGAGGAGGCGGAGGGGAGGCGTTCCTCCCCTCCCCATCCCCCAAGCCCGTTCCATTGATGCTGTCTCTTATACACATCTCCGAGCCCACGAGACTATAACAGCTATCTCGTATGCC